>CANBTK010000074.1 GCA_947372365.1 Flavipsychrobacter stenotrophus
ACGAAAGCCAGCAAAATGCCAACGAGTTGTTCAATAAGGAACACGATATGTGGGTATACTAATTGTTAGCTCAACTTATTTTCAGAGCGCTGCAACTTGCAGCGCTTTTTTATTATTTTGCATTTTCAATTACGCTCCATGGGCTATAACGAAAAACCTAAGCTGGAAGTTTGCTTGTCACCTGCGCTTTTGCACCTGTATGATACCAAGGGTGCCACAGTAGTTATCATTGATATTTTCCGAGCCACATCAACCATTACAGCGGCCTTGCATAATGGCGCGCGCTGCATTATACCCGTTGCCTCGGTAGAAGGCTGTATTGAGCTGGGGAAGGTTGTGGAAAACAGTGTAACCGCCGGGGAAAGGGATGGCAAGATTGCCGAAGGCCTGCAGTACGGCAATTCGCCATTGGAATACCCTAAAGAATTTATTAACGGCAAGGCATTGGTGCTTACTACAACCAATGGTACGCGTTTGCTGCATATGGTGGACGGGGCCTCGTCAATAGTGATTGGCTCGTTCCTGAATTTGAAAGCTGTCTGCGATTATTTGCTGAGCTGCAATGCCAATGTGTTGTTGGGCTGCGCTTCCTGGAAGGACCGTTTTAATATGGAAGATACTTTGTTTGCAGGGGCAGTGGTAAATGAGATTGGCGGTGCATTCGATATTAATTGTGATAGTGCCAGGGCATCAAGGAGTTTGTACCGGTTGGCCAGCGAAAAGGGCCTTATAGAATACCTTAAAGACAGTTCGCACTACAAGAGGCTGTCAGGTTTCGGGTTGGTTACGGATATGGAATACTGCCTTAATTTAAATACCCACCCTGTAGTGCCGGTGCTGCTAGGCAACGAAATTGTAGTTAGCGCTTAAAGGAATAACCCTCAGGTTGCTGCTGCCCGTTTTGTCACGGTAAGGGTGGTAACCTTTTAATCATAGAATTGTACATGTTGCATGGCAAAAAGTAATAACAAGCAGGCACAAACGGGCAATAACAGGCCACCGGGAGCTAACCCACTTAAGGGGAATAGTGCACAGCAGGCATCAACTGCGCCGCCCAGGCAAATGAGTGCCAGGGCTATGAACCTGCTATCAATGGCAGGCATAGCCATTGTAACTTTTATTGCGCTCAAAGTTTCGTTGCTCAATCAGTTTACCAATTGGGATGACCCGGGCTACGTTACCAACAACCCTGTTATTAAAGGCCTTTCTGGTGCGGGGTTAAAGGAGATTTTCTCTACCTCCATTATGGGTAACTACCATCCGCTCACGATACTTACCTATGCAATAGATTATAGCCTTTCAACACTGGAGCCATACACCTATCATTTGGATAGCTTGTTATTTCACCTGGGTACTACTTTGCTGGTATTTTATTTTGTGTTGTTGCTTACCGGCCGCAGGGTTGCCGCAATTATTACGGCGCTGCTATTTGGTATACACCCCATGCATGTGGAGTCGGTTGCCTGGGTAGCCGGCCGTAAGGATGTAGTTTATGGCTTATTCTACATGGCGGCATGCATCAGCTATGTGTATTTTACCCGTGCTACTGGCAGCAAAAAATGGAGCTGGTACGCAGGTGTTGTATTACTGTTCTTATGCTCGTTACTGGCGAAGCCGGTGGCTGTAATATTGCCTGTAACATTGCTGATTATTGATTTATTTGAGGGTTATCTTTTCAAGGGAGGCACTGGCCTCGGGAATAGTACTGAGTTTTCCGGTTTCAAGGGCCTCCGCATCAATACCGCCGCCATTTTAGAAAAAATTCCATTCCTCGTTATATCTGTTGTTTTCGGTATCAGGTCCATGCAAGACCAGAAGGTATTTGGCGCATTGGGCACACAGGGTGAGAAGTTTAATTTTATTGAGCGCATTGCCTTAGGTGGCTATGCACTGGTTACCTATTTATGGAAGGCAGTTGCGCCTGTTAAGCTGCTTTGTTTTTACCCCTACCCGTTAAAAGAAAATGGTAGCCTTCCGGCTTTGTACTATGTGTACCCTTTGGTGGCAGCAGTAATATTGGGCGCATTCGTTTGGGTGTTCAGGAAGAATAAAGGCGTGATATTTGGCGTACTGTTTTTCTTAATCAACATAGCGCTGCTGTTACAGTTTATACCTGTGGGTGGCGCTATAATAGCCGACAGGTATTCCTACATACCTTACCTCGGTTTGTTCTTCATTTTAGGGTGGCTGGCATCGGAATGGTTTGAAGCCGGGAAAAATAAGCAGGCTGGGCAGGTGGCAGTGGCTATGATAGGTGTTTATGCAATTGTACTGGCGTATATGGCCAATGAGCGCAGCAAGGTGTGGTATGATGGCATGAGCCTTTGGCGAGATGAAATAGAAGTGGAGCCATTGCGTGCGCCTAACGGCTATAACAACCTGGGCTTTTTCTATTTTTCGAAATTCAATAATTCGGTAAACCCGGCTGAAAGGAAAGTTTATTATGACTCATCTTACTTTTTGTTAAACAGGGCCATCCAGTTGCAAGCCACCTTTGTTAACCCATACATATCGCTGGGCGAATTGCTTAGGAGCAATGGCCAGTTTGAAGATGCAAAGCCTTACTATTATAAAGCGCTCAAACTGGATACGACCGAGATGGCTGCAAATGCCTACCTGGGCCTGGCGATTGTGTATAGTATTACGCAAAAATTTGATAGCGCTTATTTTTGTTATGTAAGCACCCTGCGCCTGAAGCCGTATAACCCTGAAGCCCACAGTAACTACGCCAACTTCCTGGATATGACAGGCCGCCCTGATTCTGCCATTGTGCAGTATGGAATAGCTATGGCACAGAACCCTGACATTATACCGCCGTACCTGAACCGGGGCAGGGCATTGCAAAGGAAGGGCAGGTGCGATGAAGCTATGAAGGATTTTGAAAAGGCAATAAGCATGGCTCCAGATATGGGTGAGCTTTACTACGCGCGCTCATTTTGTTACAGGGACAGGAACCAGAAGGCACTGGCCATAAAAGATGTAGAAAAAGCCCGCTCTTTAGGTTTTGTGCGTATGGACCCCGCCTACCTTGAAACGTTGAAATAGGGGTTAATTACAAACCGTGCGCTTACTAGAAGTTGCCACATTTAGAGTAATTTTCCATCCTGAATTAACTATAGGTAGCCAGCAACTATCATTAACAATTTACAATTAACCAATAACAATCAGAAACATGTCCAGTCAGTCGTTTTACTCAAGGATACAGAATGAATTGCAGGAAATTCAAAATGCAGGCTTATTCAAGAATGAAAGGATAATTGCCTCCGAACAGGGCCCTGAAATTACCGTAAATGGCAAGCAGGTGCTTAATTTCTGCGCTAATAATTATTTGGGGCTTTCATCTCACCCCAAGGTAATAGAGGCTGCTCACAAGGCTATTGATAGCCGTGGCTACGGTATGAGCTCAGTGAGGTTTATCTGCGGTACGCAGGATATACACAGGGAGCTGGAACTTAAGGTCGCTAAATTCCTGGGCACAGAAGATACCATCCTGTACGTGGCGTGTTTTGATGCTAACGGAGGTGTTTTTGAGCCACTTCTTGGCGAAGACGATGCAATCATATCGGACGAGCTGAACCATGCATCAATTATTGATGGTGTGCGCCTTTGTAAAGCCCGCCGCGGCCGCTACAAGCACAACAACCTGGAAGACCTGGAAGAGCAGCTGAAGGCTAATATGGATGCCCGTACGCGCATGATAGTAACTGACTCAGTTTTCTCGATGGACGGCACGATAGCGCAGCTGGATAAAATCTGTGACCTGGCAGATAAGTACGATGCGCTGGTAATGATTGACGAAAGCCATTCTTCAGGCTTTATGGGCGCTACCGGCAGGGGTGTTCATGAGCTTTGCGGCGTTATGGGTAGGATTGATATTATTACCGGCACTTTGGGCAAAGCCCTTGGTGGTGCATCGGGTGGCTTTACCAGCGGCAAAAAAGAAGTAATAGACATGCTGCGCCAGCGCAGCCGCCCATACCTTTTCTCTAATTCACTGGCGCCTTCTATTGTAGGCGCATCTATAGCGGTGCTGGATATGCTGAGCGAAACGACCGCACTGCGCGATAAACTGGAAGAAAATACCCTTTACTTCCGCAAGCGCATGACTGATGCAGGGTTCGATATTAAGCCCGGCACACACCCCATTTGCCCGTTAATGTTGTATGATGCTGTGGTAGCGCAAAAGTTTGCCGCACGTATGCTGGATGAAGGTATTTATGTAGTTGGATTCTTCTTCCCTGTGGTGCCTAAAGGCCAGGCCCGCATAAGGGTACAGATATCAGCAGGCCACGGCAGGCAACACCTGGATACGGCAATTGACGCATTCATTAAAGTGGGTAAGGAACTGGAGGTTATTAAATAAAATTTCAAATAAGGCTGTTATTGCGTGTGGGGCATCTCAAAGGTGCCCCACACGCATGTTTGCACCTGTCATTTTCAGCCATATTTTCCCTAATTTTATGAAATGGAAGTACTTGAGCCTGCGGTTGCATACAACAAGCGCCATTACACTATAGAGGAATACCTGGAAATGGAAAACGCTTCGGATGAGAAGCACGAATATTATCAGGGCGAAATATTTGCCATGTCGGGGGCTAAGTTGGTGCATAATGAGATAACCTCTAACCTTCATTACCGGCTAAGGCAGAAATTAGAGGGTAAGCCATGCCGCCCCTACGGTAGCGATTTTAGGGTGCACATCGAAAAGAATTCATTGTTCACCTATCCTGATATGACGGTAGTTTGCGGTGAAGTTTTGAGCCTGAATAATGACAACCACAATTTTTTAAATCCAACTGTTATCATAGAGGTACTTTCCCCATCTACCAAGAACTATGACCGGGGCGATAAATTCAGGCTGTACAGGGATATTCCAACCTTGAAAGAATATATTTTGGTTGATTCAGGGACTGTAAATATTGAAGTATTCGCTATTAATAATAACGGTAACTGGGAGTTACAGGAATACAAGGGCATGGATGAGGTTTTGCAGATACGTGCACTTCAGCTGGAAATAAGCCTTAGTGATATTTATGACGGGGTGAAGCTGGCGGAAGCCTAGTAAAACCTATACCCTTATTGGTTTTCGAAATAGCCACATTAACCCCTCTCTTGGGTTTTGAAATTAGCTTACCTTTGTACTAGCTAAAACCACCAGTTTTATGACAGTTGTTTCATTTCAGGAACATTTCGATGAGAAGATAGATAACGATGTAACCATTGAGCCCAAGGATTGGATGCCCGAGGATTACCGTAAAACACTTATCAGGCAGATATCGCAGCATGCACACAGCGAAATTGTAGGTATGCTACCCGAGGGTAACTGGATAAGCCGCGCCCCCACATTACGCCGCAAGGCAGTTTTGCTGGCTAAGGTGCAGGACGAAGCAGGCCATGGCTTGTATTTATACAGCGCTGCAGAAACACTGGGCATTAGCCGCGACGAAATGTATGCCCAACTGCATTCAGGTAAGGCTAAATACTCTTCTATATTCAATTACCCTACGCTTACCTGGGCCGATATGGGCGCAGTAGGCTGGCTCGTTGATGGCGCAGCTATCATGAACCAGGTGCCGCTTTGCCGCACATCTTATGGGCCTTATGCCCGTGCAATGGTGCGTGTATGCAAGGAGGAAAGTTTCCATCAGCGCCAGGGCTTTGAAATAATGCTTACACTGTCCCGTGGGTCTGAAATACAGCGCAAAATGGCGCAGGATGCTTTCAACCGCTGGTGGTGGCCTAGCCTCATGATGTTTGGCCCTCCTGATGCTGAAAGCCCGAATACAGAAAACAGCGTTAGGTGGCGCATTAAAAGGCTCACCAACGACCAGCTTCGCCAGAAGTTTGTAGATGTTACTGTGGAACAAGCTAAAATATTAGGCTTAACGGTACCAGATAAAGACCTGAAATGGAATGAAGGGCGTGGTTGCTATGATTTCGGCGCTATTGATTGGGCTGAATTCAAGAATGTGGTAAAGGGCAATGGCCCATGCAATAAGCAGCGCCTGGAAACCCGCAAAAAGGCGTGGGACGAAGGACAGTGGGTGCGCGATGCGGCAACAGCTTATGCAGGGAAAAGGAAGGCAAGGAAGGAAAATGCAGCGAAAGCAGCGTAATAATTGTAAATGATAAATTGTAAATTGTAAATGCGTGTTTTCACGCAAGCAGTTTTTAGGTGGCACCTGCGCATGGCGCAGACATTGGCTCTCCCTTCGCCCTTTAGGGAGAAGGGCTGGGGTTGAGGGTTAAAATCAATAATAATGAGCGATAATACAACAACTAATAAATCAGAATGGCCTTTGTGGGAAGTATTCATCCGCAGCAAGGCTGGGCTTGACCACAAACATGCAGGCAGCTTACATGCAGCCGACTACGAAATGGCTATTGAAAACGCACGCGATGTATATACCCGCCGTATGGAAGGTGTGAGCATCTGGGTAGTGGAAAGCAATAATATTCATGCATCTGACCCAGGGCAGAGCGCATCAATGTACGACCCTGCTGGCGATAAGATTTATCGCCACCCAACGTTTTACAACCTGCCTGACGAGGTGAAATACATGTAATGCCAGTTACCGCCCTTGCTCAATAGATAGTATTTGGCTGGAAGTTTTTTGCGCTGTCCGGGCTTTTATAAAGTAAATGCCCGTCGGCTGGTTGAGCGTGATTTCGGTAAGTGCGCTGTTTAATATTTGTGAATGCACCTTTGCGCCTAATGCGTTAAATATTTCAAGGGTGCAATCCCCTGTAGGGTTTTCAATACCTACAATAAAAGTACCTGCTGATGGGTTAGGGTAAACGCTTATGCCGCCAGCACCTTCAGTAAAGGTAGCATTGCCCAGCGTTGCCCATGCAGGGTGGCCTACTTTCCTCACCCGTGAATTGTTCCTATCCGCAATATAGAGGTTCAGCGTATCATCTAGCCATATAGCTGTGGGGAAGGCTAAGCCTGCGCTTGTAGCGGGGCCGCCATCGCCCGAAAATGCTGCGCTGGACGAAGACCCTGCTATAGTGGTTATAATGCCTGTGCTGGCATCGATTTTGCGAATCCTGTTATTATTCTGGTCAGCAATGTACACATTCCCTGCTGCATCAACTTTTACATCATTGGGCCCGTTAAGCTTGGCGTTTGTTGCCGGGCCGTTATCGCCGGCAAAACCCGCTACAGTTGTCCCTGCAAAACGGGTGATGATACCCGATGTATTTACTTTACGGATTACATTGTTGTTTTTGTCGGCAAAATAGATATTCCCAGCAGCATCAACACAAACTGCCACCGGCCCATCTAATGCCGCGCTCAAAGCGGCCCCGCCATCGCCGGAATAGCCTACAGTACCGTTACCAACAATAAGGTGGATGATGCCGCCCGTATCTACTTTCCATATCCTTGTGTTGCCATCAGCCACATAAAAATTGCCCAGGTTGTCAGCGGCTACGCCCGACACGCCCACCTTTGCCGATGTGGCAGTGCAGGCGGTGCAGCTATAGAACCCGCTGATATGATTGCCAGCAACTGTGGTAATAGTATCATGCGTATTTATTTTCCTCACTACATAATTCGCTGCATCAGCAATATAAAGGTTGCCGGCAGTATCAAATGCAAGGCTGGTTGGGCTGCTGAGCGTGGCGGCCGATGCAGGCCCGCCATCGCCCGAATAGCCGGGATAGCCATT
>CANBTK010000075.1 GCA_947372365.1 Flavipsychrobacter stenotrophus
ATTGACTTACGACTAATTATACGAAACACCATTTACAATTTATCATTTACAATTTACAATTGATTTATCTTCGCCGAATGGCTAAATTTTTTCTGAGAAAAAAGATAGGTGACCGCATCATGAACGGGCACCCGTGGATATTTGCAAATGAGCTGGGCGATAGCGAAGGTGATTTTGAGCCCGGCGACATAGTGGAGGTATATTCCTATAACGGTTCATTCGTGGGCAAGGGCTATGTAAACCCCGCCTCGCAGATACGCATACGCCTGCTTACCCGGCACAAAAACGAAAAAATTGATGAAGGCTTTTTCTACAACCGTATTAAAGAAGCCTGGGATTACCGCAAGAGCATTGGCTATGTGGAAAACTGCCGCCTCATCTTTGGCGAGGCTGACGGACTGTCTGCCCTTATCATTGACAAGTTCAACGACTACTTCGTTATACAAACCCTTGCCTTGGGCATGGAGCGCTTTAAAGGCGCTATTGTAGAGGCGCTGGAACGCATTTTTAAGCCGAAAGGGATATATGAGCGCAATGACGTTCCTGTACGCGAACTGGAAGGCATGGAGCAGCAAAAGGGCTTTCTTTCTGCACCTTTCGATACTAACATCATTATCAACGAAAACGGCCTTAAATTCCATGTAGATATTGAAAATGGCCAGAAGACGGGCTATTTCCTTGACCAGCAGGACAACCGCCGCGAAATAGAGCATATTGTAAAGGGTGCGGATGTATTGGAAGCTTTTTGCTATACGGGTACTTTTTCGCTGCATGCTGCGCATTATGGCGCAAAGAGCGTACTGGGCCTCGATATATCGGAAAACGCCGTTGCTACGGCCCGTCGCAATGCCACACTCAATGGCTTTGATGATACCTGCAAATTCGAGGCAGTAAACGCTTTCGACAAGCTTAAGCTATGGGCCAAGGAAGGTAAAAAATATGATGTGGTGATGTTGGACCCTCCGGCATTTACCAAGAGCAGGGAAAATATAGAGAAGGCTGTTACGGGGTATAAGGAAATCAACCTGCGTGGCATGAAACTCACCAAGCCGGGCGGCTTCCTGGTAACTGCGTCTTGCACCAACCTTGTACCACCGGAAATGTTCCTGAAGACAATTGCTATGGCCGCGAAAGATGCGCACCGCACCCTAAGGCAGGTGAGCTGGCAGACGCAGGCATCAGACCACCCTATCTTGTGGAACATACCAACTACGCAGTACCTGAAGTTTTTGATAGTGCAGGTGCTGTAGTTTTTTACGCAAAAGCGCGTTTGGTGAGATACGTTTCGCGCAAAGGCGCAGAGCCGCAATACATTTCTTAAGTTCAGCCGGGCAAGGTGGCAAGGGCGCGGTTGAGAAAGGTTACTGGCAGGCATACCTGCCAGTAAAAAAAATCCCAAAGTAGCAGGATTCAACTCTGCCTCTTTGGGATTTTCTATTTCTATATTGTGTGTTTGGTTACTCCTTCACCACCTTTTCATTCTTCACCATAACACCATCCTTATCAAACAGCATGAGCATATACATACCGCTAGCCAGTTGGCTTATGTTGAGGGTGTGGGCGTTGGCTTCGTCTATTACCTTGCGGCCGTCTATGGCTGTCATTACTGCCCTTAGCGGCATGCTGGCTACTATGTGTATAGTGCTTTGTGCAGGGTTAGGGAAGATTTTCACCTCATCGTGGTTAAGCGTAGTAACACCTGTTGTGCCTGTACCGCTGCCGCTATGGTGGGTTGAGTCCGTATGAATGGTATCCAACACTAACGACTTGAGCGGGTATGATGGGCTGAACGCCAGGCAGCCATTGGCATCGCTTACCTGCACTTCGTAGTAACCTGTTGACGTAGGCGTAACTGATGCATTGGTAGCCCCTGCAATAGGAATCATTGCCTTAAACCATTGGTAGGTTGCAAAGGTTGCACCTGTATTCAGGTGGGTGCCATCGTAGGTAACAACGGGGTTAGGCGCAGGCCATTCTGTTATCCCCATTGACGGGGATGAGGATGTGCAGCCAATAGCTACGAGCGATATTATGCAGGAGTAGTAACCCGATGGGCCTGCGCCGTAGGTACTGTTTGTAGCCCCGGCTATATTGGTGCCGTTAAACTGCCACTGGTAGGCTATGCCTGTTGTGGTGCTGGTATGGGCTGCAAGTAATGAGTTAGAACCCCAGCAATGGGCAGTAGAAGTGAGCGGCACTATATAAGGCGTAGCCATTTCCGTAAGCACCTGTGCTGGAGTGGTAGTATTGATGCAGCCTGTGGGGGCTATTACCTTTACCGCATAGCTGCCGCCTGTAGTGGCCGTATAGCTGGCGGTTGTAGCGCCGGTAACAGGCGTACCGTTGAATATCCATTGGTAGCTATTGCCTGCGCTGGCTACTGTATTCAGCGGCACGCTGCCACCACCACAGAAGGTTGGCGAACCTGTTACTGTAATATTTGCCGATGGCAGTGCCATCACCGTAACAGCTGCTACTGTTGATGCGGCTGTACATGGGTAGCCGTTGGCAACGACTACACGGTAGTTGCCTGTACCGGTAGCGGTATAATTAATATTGGTAGCACCTGCTATATCTACGCCGCCTACCTGCCACTGGTAAGTGAGCGCGGAGCCTGCTGTTGCTGCAAGGGCTACGCTGCCACCGTTACAGAATGATAGTGCACCCGTAACCGTAATAGTTGTTGGTGGCGCTGGCAGTACAGTAACCGTAACCGGAGCCGATGCACCTGAACAACCCGCCGCATTGCTGATAATAACGTTGTAGCTGCCGCTGGCACCCGCTGCATAGGTAGCGCTAGTAGCGCCTGAAATACCTACGCCGCCCAGCACCCATTGGTAAGTTAAGCCTGCGCCGGTTGATGCATTTATAGCCACAGTACTGCCGCCGCAGATAGTGGTTGGGCCTGCCGCAGTTGCTGTTGCAGTTACCGCATTTACGGTTACTGCCATTGGCGCTGAAGAGGACAAACATCCATACGAATTCACTATTGCCAGCCTGTAGTTACCAGCAGTATATGTTGTATAAATACTGGATGTTGCCCCTATTATCGGCGCTCCTACATTGTACCATTGGTAGGTATATGCCGAAGAAGTAGGCGCGGTAAGAATCACAAAATCTCCGGGGCACATGGTAGTATCGCCAATCGGCGTAATAACAGATGCCGCCTGTGGATTAACGGTGACCGTTGTCGTAACATAACAACCAAAACGATCGTAAGTAATAGTAGCAGTACCTGCAGTAACACCCGTCACAACTCCGGTAGCAGAATTGACGGAAGCAATTGCCGGGTTTGATGTACTCCAGCTGCCACCGCTGGTTGCATCAGCAAGTGTTGTAGTGCTACCACCCGCGCATAGGGTTGTTGTACCTGTAATAGCAACCGGTATCGCGTTGACGGTAAATGGCATCGTAGACACACAGCCAGGGCCGGTTGTATAGGAAATAGTTGCTGATCCCGGCAAAACGCCTGTAGTATTACCTGTAGCGTTTATCGTTGCAATACCAGTATTGCTGCTGCTCCACGCACCGCCTGTAACAGCATTGGATAATGTAACAGTTGCACCTTCACAAACAGCTGACGGCCCACTGATTGACGGCAATGTACTACCCACCGTTATTGTCAATACCCTGTAACAACCACCATTGGTATAAGTAATTGTAGCTGTACCTACTGATACACCCGTTACAACACCTGTAGTATTAACAGATGCAACGGCCGCATTACTCGTCGTCCATGCACCACCGGCAGTCGAATCGGTCAGGACAATTGCCCCACCTACACAGATGGTTGACGGCCCTGAAATGGGAGACGGAACTCCCAAAACATCGATGTCATGTGTTATATAACAGCCTGTACTTACCAGGGTATATGTTATGACAACCGGACCTGTAGCTATTCCTGTTACATTGCCCGTCGCATCCACTGACGCGACTGAGGTATTGTTACTGCTCCATAAACCTCCTCCGGTAGCATCAGTCAATGTAATCCCTGAACCAAGACACACATTAGCGGCACCAACGATTGCTGCGGGTAGTGCATTAACCACCACCGTTGCGACCACATAGCAGCCAGTTGCGGGAAGCGTATAGCGGATGACAACAGTTCCCACCCCTACGCTGGTTACAATGCCGGTAGTACTCACGGTAACTATTGAAAGATTACTGCTGGTCCATACACCACCAACTGTTGTATCAGTCAACGCGAGGGTATTGCTGCCTGCACAGATCGGAGCTACTCCGGCAATGTTAGAAGGCAATGGATCAATGGCAATGACATAGTGGGCCGTATCGGCACCACAATAGTTTGCAACTCGGTAACTGATAGTATCTACACCTGAGGTAACCCCATTTACAGTCCCCGTTCCTGTCACTGTTGAATTGGAATTTGTTGCACTCCATGTGCCACCCGAAACTGAAGCGGATAAAACTATAGAACTTCCTGCACAAACTGCGGACAGTCCGGATATTGTACCGGCATAAGGTTGAGTAGCTACCGTAATGGTATCAGTCACATATAATGTGCCACAACTGTTTGTTACGGCATAAGAAATTACGACTGTACCTGGCGCCAAACCCGTGACGACACCAGTAGGAGATACTGTAGCCAACGAAAGATTGTCCGAGCTCCATACACCTCCTGTTACCGTATCGGTAAGGGTGATATTTGTACCCACACAAACTATACTACTGCCAGAAATATTACCTGCAAAGGGATTGGAATAAACCACAAGTGAATGGTAAGCTGTATCTGCTCCACAAGTGTTCGCCAAAACGTACCTCATTACTACACTGCCGGCAGCTATGCCGGTAACCAAACCAGTGGTCGCATGAACCGTTGCTAGTGCTGTGTTGCTGCTACTCCAGATACCGCCTGCGGATGTATCAGTTAGCACAACAGATCCTCCGGGGCATACCCCTGCCGCACCACTGATGCTACCAACAATAGGAACAGATAAAATGGTAACTGCGTGGTGTGCCGTATCGGACCCACAAGAATTGCTTACGACATACATCATATCTACGCTACCCAATCGAATGCCTGTCGCAACACCAGTTGAAGGATTAATGGTTGCGATTGTTGTATCGCTGCACGCCCATCGCCCGCCGGTTACTGTGTCGCTAAGCGCTATCGAAGCACCAGAACAAACAGTTGACGGGCCTGAAATTGCACCGATGCCTGGGCGAGCACTAATCGTTATAACTGCAGTATCATAGCAGCCGTATAAAGAAGTGTAGGTGACTATAGTAGTCCCTGCCGCTAAGCCGAATAAGGTGCCACTTGTATTTACTGTAGCGACCGATGTAGTGCTGCTGCTCCAGGTACCTCCAGCTACCCCCCCGGTATCAGATAAGCTTAATGTGAAGCCTACACAACCAGTTGTATTGTCAACGATAGTACCACCTGTAGAGGCAACACTATGATGCGCTATACTCCATGCCTCGCATCCGGAAAGCGCTCTGTTCCAGATACCGACATCATCAAGGCTGCCAACCCAGCTATACAAAGACGAAGAGGGAAGAAATAATGTACCAATGGTGTGTATAAAGCCGGTATCTGTAGCGAATGATGATACCGGCGTAGTTGTAGTTGTACTTTGTAGTATGCCGTCGAAATATAATTTAACGGATGACGAACCTGCACCGCTGGAAGGATAGGTAACGATTAAATTATGCCAATTAGAGTCATGAGGGAAACTTGTTGTCACCGCCCCGTTCAAATACTCCAATCCTATAACGGTTCCATTGGTATAGAGGCCAAAACGTTGGCCTAAGGCTGTGTTATTCCCCCACGCCATCAACTCCCTGAGCGAGCCAGGATATGGTAAAACTGATTTGTACCAGGTAGAAACACTTCTTGAATTGTTACCAGTCGGGAGGTTAACGAACGGTATATTAATTCCCGTACTCCCATTCCCAACATAACTGGAATTAGAATTACCAAAGTAGTCCCTACCATAGGTGACACTTCCGTATGGCGTGCCGTGATTAGCATAACCGCTACTATCGTTAGCATTGCCGGTAAAAGGATACCAGCCCTGCAAACCGGAAGTGGGAATGTAAGCCGGGACCTGGGCACTAGAATGATAACCCGTACAAAAATTAAAAATGAAAATCAGGGCAATAGCAAGGTTAATATTGCGGGCAGTATATATCGCTTTCATGAGGGTATTTTTATACTTAATAAAGCTAAAAAAAACTTGACTCTTTTTTTTCAAAAAGGAACGAACGGTCGTTTTTCTTCACGAACGGTATCAAAAACCAAAAAGAGGCAAGGAATTTGCCCCACCTCTTTCGGAAATTTTTATTTTTTACTTTTAGATTAGGTTCCCATTCTGGAATTTGGAATTTAAACCTTTGGAATTTACAAGAGTTACTCCTTTACCACCTTCTCATTCTTCACCATTACGCCATCTTTATCAAACAACATGAGCATATACATGCCGCTGGCCAGTTGGCTAATGTTGATGGTTTGGGCATTGGCTTCGTCTATTACCTTGCGGCCGTCTATGGCTGTCATTACTGCCCTTAGCGGCATGCCGGCTACTATGTGTATAGTGCTTTGTGCCGGGTTAGGGAAGATTTTCACCTCATCGCGGTTAAGCGTAGTTACACCTGTTGTGCCTGTGCCGCTGCCGCTATGGTGGGTTGAGTCGGTATGGATGCTATCCAACACCAAAGACTTAAGCGGGTATGATGGGCTGAACGCTAGGCAGCCATTGGCATCGCTTACCTGCACTTCATAATCGCCTGTTGATGTTGGCGTTACCGATGCATTGGTAGCCCCTGCTATTGGCACCATGCTCTTGTACCACTGGTAGGTGGCGAAGGCGGTGCCTGTATTCAGGTGTGCGCCATCGTAAGTAACAACGGGGTTAGGTGCTGGCCATTCTGTAATGCCCAGCGCTGCCGATGCGGAAGAGCAACCACCAGCAGCCAGCGATATAACACAGGAGTAATAACCTGACGGGGCCGCACTGTAAGTGCTGTTTGTAGCACCTGCTATGTTCGTACCGTTAAACTGCCACTGGTAGGCTATGCCCACTGTGGTGCTGGTATAGGCTGCCATCAAAGAGCTGGAGCCCCAGCAATGCGCCATTGAAGTGATTGGCACTAAGTATGGAGTAGCCATTTCCGTAAGCACCTGGGCTGGAGTGGTGGTATTGATACAGCCTGTCGGGGCTACTACTTTTACTGCATAGCTGCCGCCTGTAGTAGCGGTATAGCTGGCGGTTGTAGCGCCTGTAACAGGCGTGCCATTGAATATCCATTGGTAGGTGTTGCCTGCACTGGCTACTGTATTCATCGGCACGCTGCCACCACCGCAGAAGGTTGGCGAACCAGTTACTGTAATATTAGCCGATGGCAATGCTATTGCGGTAACTGCTGCTACTGTTGATGCTGCTGTGCATGGGTAGCTGTTGGTAACCACTACTCGGTAGTTGCCTGTGCTGGTAGCCGTGTAATTGATGTTGGTAGCGCCTGCAATATCTACGCCGCCTACCTGCCACTGGTATGTAAGGGCCGAACCTGCTGTTGCTGCAAGGGCTACGCTGCCCCCGTTACAGAATGATAGTGCACCCGTAACAGTGATAGTTGTTGGTGGCGCTGGCAGCACTGTAACCGCAACTGGAGCCGATGCGCCTGAACAACCCGCA
>CANBTK010000076.1 GCA_947372365.1 Flavipsychrobacter stenotrophus
GGCATCATGTATACCGAAGGGACTTACGATGCTGCCAACAAAACAATAACCCTGAAGGGCAAAGTAGTGGACCCGGTAACCGGGAAAGAAAAGGAAGTAACGGAAATAATGAAAATAGTGGACGATAACCACCAAACGCTTGAAATGTATGAGCCGTCAGCCACCGGCAAACAATTCAAGAGCATGGCGATTAAATTCACCCGTAAGTAATTATCAGGGATATTGACAAAATATAAAACACCCCTGCCAGCAAGCTTTGGCAGGGGTGTTTAGTTTATAGCCCATATCCCGTAATTTCGCTAAAGGGGCGCTCAAGCCCTGCAAATAAACATGAGGATAATAACGCTCACATTGGCTTGGCTTTTATGCGTTACCCTGGCGGCTGGCCAAACCAGCTACACGGGCATGGTAGATAAGTACCCGATAGAATTTGTTGTTTATGTATATGGCGATGGGGTTGCCATAGGCGCTTACGGCTATACCCGTTTGCACAACCCTATTGAACTGCAGGGCAAACTGGACAACAACACGCTTACCCTGTACGAAAAAGACAAAGCAGGCAAAAACACGGCACAGTTTACCTTTCCCGCCTATAACAGCCAAAGCCATGTAGTGACAGGCGTTTGGACAAACCTTACCAACCAGAATGAACTAAAAACCACCCTGAATTACGATTTTGGAATCCCTGAAACGAACAACGAGGCGATGCCCGAAAAAGGCCTCATACAAACCCAATCGCTTAAAACGCAGTATTTTAAATTAGGGGTTGTTAAAAAAGCCGGTGAGTCTGAAGCCCGGGTGGCCAGGGTAACCATTATAGACAAGAAAACAAACCAGCCCACACAGCAGATAGGTGTGGACTGCAGGTTGCTGGGGGTGAGCAACATAAACGTGGGCGACTATAATTTTGATGGCTATGAAGATTTCTCGGTGTTTGAAACCAGCTATGCCGGGGCCAACACATCGAGCTTGTATTTTTTATACGACCCGCAAACCAAAAAATACTTTAACAGTGGCTACGAAGGCACATCGCTGTCATTTGACCCCAAAACAAAGACAATAACCGAGGATAACCAATGCTGTGCGGGCTCTTCCGTTACCCGGCAGGTATATACTGTGGTTAACAATAAAATGGTTGCAAAAGAGAAACATTGCCTCAAATGGAGTGAAAAAAAGCAGGATTACATTGAAAGGCCATGGAAAGAATGCAATTAGGACCCCAAAACAATAAAACCAATTCCCGATGAAAGTAGAAATATGGAGCGATGTAATGTGCCCTTTCTGTTATGTGGGCAAGCACAGGCTGGAACAGGCAATAGCCCTGATGCCGCAACGCGATAAAATAGAAGTGGAATGGCGCAGCTACCAGTTGCAGCCTGATGCTAAGTATGTACCGGGCAAAGACCTGGTAACATCAATTGCCGAATTAAAAGGCGTGCCCCGCGAGCAGATGGCCGCAGCCAATAAGCATATCACCCAGATGGGTGAAAGCATGGGGCTGAAGTTTGATTTTGACAACGCCAAAATTGCCAATACCTATGATGCCCTGCGGCTCATAAAGCTGGCCGGCAAGCACGGCAAAGCCAACGAAGCAGAAGAAAGCCTTTTCAGGGCATTTTTCACCGAAGGCAAAGTTGTAAGCGACCACCGCACACTGGCAGCTATAGGCATCAGCCTGGGGCTGGATAAAGAGGAAATTGACGAGATGCTGATATCAGATAACCTGGCCGATGAAGTAGATGCCGACCTTGCAGAAGCCCGCGAAATAGGCATACAGGGCGTACCCTTCTTTGTGCTCGACCGCAGGTTTGCCGTATCCGGCGCACAACCCGTAGAGGCATTCACCAACGCCCTTGGGCAGGCGTATGCCGAATGGGAAAAAGATGCCAACCCGGCATAACTACAATTACTCCCCGGCCAATTAAAAACGTAACCATGGCCGCGCCACCAATGGCGAAAACGGCCATGGTATTGACGAAAGCAGGATGAGGAGCGCTATAGTAAACCAGATAGCCATGGTTTTGAATTTTTGTGCATCTGCGGGCTTTCGTTTAGCCTTGGCTGCGCCTATAGTTATTGCCACAATTGCCAGCAGCATCATAAGGCTGTGCTCCATACCAAAGAACCTTATCTGCCTGTCATGCACGGCTGTTTTAAAATGGCTAAGGAAATAGTTGATAAGCGGGCTTATGAAATAAAGCGATAGGCCCAGCACCAGTTGTATGTGCGAGAATGTGGCTACAAGCATCCTGGCCATATTATCGGCCTTCGTAAACGGTTTCTTCCCCAGCCAGCCGGCATAAGAGCGGTACAGGGCAAACAAAAGGCTCAGCAGCACCAGCCAACGGAGCAATGAATGAATGGCTAATATGGGAAAATACATTTTCGGAAACTTTTAACCTACACAATACTACAAGCCGGAAAGTGCATTTTTGGCCGGCCGTGCGCCAGCAAAGTTACAATGCCCGCACAGCGGTTTAATCATCCCAGCCACTTTATACATTGCTATGACACAAAAGCCACCGCTACCTGCTTTTGGTGAACACATTGAAATAGGCAACTACCCTATCCCTGTTCTTGGTTACAAAATCGAGGTACTGCTCATAAAAATCGTAGTGGAAACAACTTACCATTACATAACAATCCAGGTAACCCAGCTTCTGTATGCGGCGGGCTTCACTAAGCGAGGGGTCGTTACTGTTGCGCAGCATCTCCTCCCAGCTATACACTTCCAGGTATTTTGAACTGGTCAGTGTAGTTGGCTTTACGACAATGCCCTTTTTATTGCAGAATGGCTGCAATTTGCCCAGCGCAGCTTTGTAAGCAGCCCATGGGCCTGCGGCCGCGGTATCGCCTGCACTGCTGTACGCATTAATGTCTCCCGGCTTGGTGCTATCTTCTATTTTATTGGGGAAAGTGCCCCTGGCAGTCCACTGTATGTTTATCCTTTTGTTGTCCATGTAGGCCGCATCTTCCAGCTTTTGCAGCAGTGTATAGTCGGGGTATACAGTAACAGCGCTTATCGCCTCGGCGAGTGCCTTATCATATAAGTTGGTTTTAGCATAGGCATCTACAAGGTACTTCCTTGGCTCCAGCAGGAACGGGTACCTTTCTTTCGCGGCCTTAAACGAAACTATGGCATCGGTTGAGTTGCCAGTGGCATAGTAGCAGTCGCCCAGGTACATCTGCGCCTTGTAAAAACCGGGTTGCTCTTCGCAGGCACGTTTATACAAAGTAGCAGCCTTGGTGTAGTTCTTATTCCCAAATTCCTCCTCTGCCTCATTAAAATACCCTATTGCCTTTTTGCTTACGTTGGAGTCTACATTAAGGTCCACATTGTATGCCCGCAGGTAGGTTGATGCCCTATAGGCTTCCCGGGTAAGGTAAGTTGCCTTCCTCAGCGTGTACATAGTTTTGGAATAGGCGCGTTTCGCGGGGCTTATGCTATTGAGTATTTTCTCCAGCTCCCTGGCCAGCGAATCGCCGCCGGGTATTTCTTTGCCACTGCTATCTTGTGTGGTTATTGACAGTTTGCCCGTCAGTGAAGCCATCAGGTTGCCACTAGACTGTGCGTCTTCGTAAAGCTTAAAGCGGATATCGCCCAGCAAATCCCAGCCATCGCCAAAGCCCGGGTTCTCCTCCAGCACCTTCTGCATAAAGCTGTCTGCGTCATCCAGCTTTTTATCGTTTATATAGGCGTGTGCCTGCTCCAGTTTTTTATCAAGCGGGTTAGACTGTGCCGCTGACCTCGTGGGCGGAAACGCCAGTGCAACGAAAAATGCGATGGATGCAATATTGAAGGTAATTTTCATATGGGTGTTTTTATGGCAGTAAATCTATGTTTTTTTGCTTACCATTCAATGCCCCAACTGGTAGCAGGCATAAAAAAAAACCGCATGCCAGGGGCATGCGGCTCAATACATTATATTTAACAATTATTTTGCCAGTTCCTTAATCTTAGCCAGTACTTCAGCTTCGCCACCCTCTTCATAACCGGTATGGCGGAAAACGATTTTGCCTGTTTTATCAATAATACAAGTAAACGGCACCGACTGGAAATTCAATGAGCGTTTCAGGTCGGCATTAACATCTATATAGTACGGGAAATTCCAACCCTGCGAAATGGCATAGGTACGGGCAACGCCTTCTGCGCGGCTTTCGTCAATAGAGATGCTCACAAAATTGAAATCAGCCTCTTTCTTCCAGTCTGGCAGCACTTTAGCAATATTCTTAATTTCCTTTTTGCAGGGTATGCACCAGGTAGCCCAGAAACTGATAACAGTCACTTTACCTTTTTCAACGATGTCGCTGAAAGCTACCTTTTTACTCGTGTTCAAATCTTTGATCTGCGTACTAGGCAGCTCCTGTGCATGCAGGCCAATTGATAAAAATAAAGACGCTGCAGCTAAAACTAATTTCCTCATGAATACTTGTTTTTATAAATAATAAGCGAAAACTTTGCCAGAATTGTATTTTGGGGCTAATTTCGGTAAAAATTTAACAATAGAGCAATATTAATGAACAAAGCTATCATTTTATTTCTAGCATTATGCTTACCTGCACATTTGTTTGCGCAGGGTACTTTTTCCGGCGACATTCAAACAAATATCAATTTCTTTCAGAAAAGCCCAATCATAGTTGGGGCAAACCCCAATTACGACCATTTCCTTACCGGAAGCGAAACCTGGGTGAGCCTGAGGTATAACGTAAAGGGCTGGACCATTAATGCGCGTGCCGACATTTTCAATAACTCTAACCTGAAAGACCCATCTAATTCACTTACCGGCTATGGCATAGGCTCATACAGTGTTTCAAGGGAACTGGAAGACCTCACTATTACTGCTGGCTACATATATGGGCAAATAGGCAGCGGTATCCTTTTCCGTTCTTACGAAGACCGTGGCCTGCAGATTGACAATGCTCTGGTAGGCCTGGAACTGAAATACAAACTGGGTAAAAATGTACTGCTGAAAGGCTTCACCGGCCAACAAAAGAACTTGTTTGATAAATACAAACCCGTAATGCGCGGCTTCGTTGCCGAGGGCGACTACAACGTTAACAAGGTACACCTGATACCTGGCGTTGGGGTGCTCAACCGTACCCTTGACGATGCTTCCATGAACCTGATTGCAAGTTCAATTAACGGGTATGCGGATACCGCTGACAGGTTCCTGCCCCGTTGGAATATGTATGGCCTTACCGCTTACAACACCCTTACTTACAAAAGCCTGTCGTGGTATGCCGAAGGCTCTTACAAAACCCACGAAGCCATTGCTAACAGCACAGGCAGCAAGCTCGTGGACCAGTCAGGCAATGTAGAATACACCACACTTAGTTATGGCAAAAAAGGCTTTGCTATGAACCTCGCATGCAAGCGCACCGAGAACTTCCTGATGCGCACATCGCCAAACGAAAAACTACTGAACGGAATGGTTAACTGGCAGCCCGTTGTAGCCAGGCAAAGGCCACAAAGGCTTATGTCAAGGTACACTCCTGCATCGCAAGACCTTTCTGAAATGGCTTATACCGTTGATGGGTTGTACTCGCCTAACGATGGCACCAACTTTTCAGCAACCTATACCCACATTAACAAGCTGGATAATACAGAGCTATACCGCGAAGCCCTTGCCGACGTTTACTATTCCAGCCTGAAGTCATGGAAATTCCAGTTTGGCGTGCAGTATATGGAATACAATATACAATTGTACCAGAGTGCCAAAGTTGACATGCCTATCGTTTATGCCATTACTCCCTACACTGAAATTACTTACCGCCTTAACGACACTAAATCGCTGCGCCTTGAACTCCAATATATGAGCACCAAGCAGGATTTTGGCTCATGGGCATATGCGCTGTTGGAATACAACTTTGTGCCTAAGTTCTCCATATCTGTTTCCGATATGTATAACATAACGCCTAACTACGACAACCCACTGGTAACGAAAGCCGAACATTACTACAGCGTTTATGGTGCGTTTACGAAAGGTGCACACAGGTTGTCGCTGGCTTATGTAAAGCAAGTAGCGGGTATTAACTGTACAGGTGGCGTGTGCCGCTATGAGCCTGCGTTCAGTGGCATAAGGAGCACATTCACTACAAGTTTCTAATACATAATTGTGTGCCTGGTGGGCAAAAGAGAGTTACATACCCATTGTAAAAATGACTACCATTTAACAACTACACCAGGCACTTTATGAAATTTCGCGTTGCACTAACACTAATGCTCTCTGCTTGCCTACTTGGTTCCACCGTCAGTATATATGCCCAGCAATTGCAAAGGAAACTGAATGCCAGCAGGGCGGGCAGCGCCATAACTGTTGACGGCAAGCTGGACGAAGAAGAATGGGCTCATGCCGAAAAAGCAACCGGGTTTGTGCAAAACTCGCCTTACCCGGGCGCAAAATCAATAAGGGAAACTGAGGTTAGCATTATTTACGATAATACAGCCGTTTATATAGGCGCTGTAATGCATGACAATCCCGATAGTGTGTTGCAGCAGCTTACCGCCCGCGATAATTTTGGCGATGCCAATACCGATGTTTTCGTTGTTACGTTCGACACCTACTCCGACAAACAGAATGGCTTTGTGTTCGGTGTAACAGCAGCTGGCGTGCAGGCCGATGCCAAGATGAAATTTGATGGCAGCGACTATTCATGGAATGCGGCCTGGTATTCCAAAACAGCCATTAGCGATAAAGGCTGGGTGGTAGAAATGAAAATACCCTTTTCCGCACTCAGGTTCCCTAGTACCAGCGAACAGGCATGGGGTGTAAACTTTTACAGGTCCATACCCCGGGTACGCGAAAGTTCTTACTGGAGTACTGTGCTGCCCAATGTACCCAATTTCCTGAGCCAGGCTGGCAGCCTTACGGGCATACGTGATATCAAGTCGCCCATCAGGCTTACCTTTTTACCCTACATATCTACCTATGCCGAAAACTATGCCGGCTCCACTAGTAATAGTATTAATGGCGGGCTTGACCTCAAGTACGGCCTCAATGAAAGCTTTACACTTGACCTCACCCTTGTGCCTGATTTTGGGCAGACCGTCTATGACAATAAAGTACTTAACCTAACGCCGGTTGAAGTAAAATACGATGAACGCAGGTACTTTTTTACCGAGGGTACTGACCTGTTCAATAAAAATGATTTGTTCTACTCGCGGCGCGTAGGCGGTACGCCAGTTAACTATAACAAAGCAGTAGGCAGCAGCTACACATCAGGCCTGGCGGAGGATACAGTACTATCTAACCCATCCACCACCAAGCTGATTAATGCCACCAAAATATCTGGCCGCAACAGGCATAACTTAGGCATAGGCTTTTTTAATGCCATATCGGAACCCGCGTACGCAACCATTTATAATAAAACAAATGGCACCTACAGCCGCCTGGAAACATCGCCGCTAACCAACTACAATGTGATAGTGCTTGACCAGGCCCTTAAAAACAATAGCTATGTGAGCTTCGTTAACACCAACGTTTACCGCAAGCAGAACAGCTATAATGCCGATGTAAGCGCCCTGCTTTTCAGTTTTGCCAACAAAGCCAATAAATACGCATTATCCGGCTCGGCCGATGTGAGCCAGATATATGGCGGCGGCCCCGCTAACCTGGGGCTGAGGTACTTCCTGCAGGCCGC
>CANBTK010000077.1 GCA_947372365.1 Flavipsychrobacter stenotrophus
CCCCACCACCGCCCGATGATGGCGGGGGCCAGTAAGCCGTACTTCATTAATAAAGCAAAAGTTAAATCCCGCCCCGGCCCAGCAGCCGGGGCGGGATTCTTTAAACTAATTGAGATACCTTTAGTCCCAAAGCCACAATTATTCCGTTATAGCATACCTATGCCAGCACCTTCCTTTTTACTGAAAGCAGTTTTCTCCGCTACCCTTGCTTCAATAACTTTTACGAGCTGCAACACACCCAAGCAAACCCGCGCAAAGCACCTGCCGGGCGTATGGCAGGCACAGCCTATAACAGTTGATGGCTATAATAACGACTGGCCTTCGCCCTACCCCGACTATGACGAAAAAGCCATGCTGGGCTATGCGGTATCTAACGACAAAGAAAACCTATACATAACTATTGAGACTGGCGACCCGGCCACACAGCTAAAAATACTGCATACGGGCATAACGCTCTGGATAGATAAAACCGGCGGCAGGGAAGCCACAACAGCTATTAACTTCCCCCTGCCCGATGCCTACAAAAGCCAGAAAAATGGCGATGGCAGTAAAACCCAACTGGAAGAATGGGAAGAAGCACAGCGCAACAGGCCCGAGCACAAACGTTTTGAGCTGGAGGACAGGGTAAGGAAGGCGCTGCCGTCGGCCAACGAATTTTCGTTGCAGGGCTTTAAGGGCTGCAACCACCAGTTCAGCCTGCTGGAAACAGATACCTGCGGCATCGTTACCCGCCTGGCGCTAGACTCCACAAAGGAGCTGGTTTTGGAAGCGGTTATACCCTTGCGCTCGTTCTACTACAAACCGATTTTAACACGAGCCGACAGAGGTAAGCCCCTTACTATTTGCATAGAAACTGAAGCCATGAAAAGGCCGGCTGGTAAAGCCAGTAGCGGCAGGGCACGCACCAGCGGCGGCATAAGGCCCAGCATTGGCGTGGGTAGCCTACGCATGGGCGGCATGGGCGTGGGCATGGGCAATGGCGGCAGCACTGCCCGCAACCCGGCACTGGAAGCAGCTATAACTATGGAGGAGCCACTTTACAGAAGCACCAAAACAATAAAACGGTTTGGTTTAGCCTGGCAGGACTAAGAGTTTTCCACAAGTGAATGGCATGCCCCTCAAGGAGTTATGCCATAAAAGCCGGAGCAAGGAAATTGCAAGGTACCTGCTTTCAAAACTGCTCACTACCGCACAAATAGAAACAATAAAATATATAACAAATGTTAAAATAAATGCAGGATTTTGGAATTTCGGTATAATTAAGTAATTTTTGCGTAACTTCGCACACTTTTAAAACAGTTTTCTTTCCTATGAAGTTGTCGCAATTTAAATTCGAACTACCATTAAATCTCATAGCACAACACCCAGCAAAAAAACGTGAAGAAAGCCGCCTTATGGTGGTTTACAAAGATACCGGAAAAATAGAGCACAAGTTATTTAAAGATATCCTCGGTTTCTTTCACGATAAAGATGTGATGGTGGTCAATAACACTAAGGTTTTCCCTGCACGCCTTTATGGCCGCAAGGAAAAAACAGGTGCCAAAATAGAGGTTTTCCTGCTTCGTGAACTTAACAAGCCAAACCACCTTTGGGACGTAATTGTAGACCCTGCACGTAAAATACGCGTTGGTAATAAACTATACTTTGGCGATAACGACGAACTGGTAGCAGAAGTAATAGACAATACTACTTCTCGCGGCCGTACTATCCGTTTCCTTTTTGATGGCAACGAACAGGAATTCCGCAACATACTGGATATTCTGGGCGAAACACCACTGCCTAAGTACATTAAGCGCAAGCCTGAAGAAGAAGATAAAGAACGCTACCAGACAGTTTACGCAAAATACGAAGGCGCAGTTGCCGCACCAACCGCAGGCATGCACTTTAGCCGCGAACTGATTAAAAGGCTGGAAATTGTAGGCGTTAAGTTTGCCGAAGCTACCTTACACACTGGCCTGGGTACTTTCCGCCCAATAGAAGTAGAAGACCTGTCAAAGCACAAAATGGATGCTGAATACTTTAAGGTAGATGAATATGCTGCCAACATAGTAAACCGCGCCAAAGTAGAAAAAAGGCATGTTTGCTCTATTGGTACTACCACCATGCGCGCACTGGAAAGCTCTGTAACTGCACAGGGCTTGCTGAAACCCGAAGAAGGCTGGACTAACTTATTCATTCACCCTCCTTACGAATTCTCTATTGCTGATTCCCTCATCACCAACTTCCACCTGCCAAAAACAAGCCTGATGATTATGGCCTGCGCTTTCGCCGGTTTCGACCTGATGATGCACACTTACGAGACAGCAATTAAAGAAAAGTACCGCTTCTTCAGTTATGGCGATGCAATGCTGATTATCTAGTTTTTAACTTGATTATTATATTATAAAGGGCACCGTTGGTGCCCTTTTTTTGTGGGTGTAGGTGGAGCTGGCAATTGGCAGGGCTTTTCCTTTTTACAAAGCACCCGTTTAGCCCAATGTCATTTAGTTAAGGATTTGCGTAAAAGTTATGATGCTGAAGACATCACATAATTATAGCCCAAGGGATATTTTCAGGCCGATGCCGAAGGCATCGAATGTAAAAATCCTATTTTGTGACAACATGCGAGGCCTACGGCATCGGTGACATTTATTAATCCTTATTTATAAACATACGATCCCTACGGGATCGGTGCTTAACTAATCGGCATTGCCGTTTAGCCCGCGACTGCACAATTTTGGTAGGTTAATGCCACCTACTGCAATGCGCCATGGGCGCTATCTGTTTGTAGTCATATGGCGCAAAAGAAGCCCATGCCAGGTACGGGCTATCCTTAAGCCGCAAAAGTGGATAGACCATAACGGGCATTGCCCACAAGCTTCAAGGATTTACTACAAACAGGCAGCCCCACCGGGGCAAACCACATACTGGAAAACGCCTTATTTAACCACTTACCACCCATATACCGTTAAATACACCAACAACAACGCCCCCATTACCCACCAGCTCTCCACAAGCTTTCCCGAAGTGTGCCACGGGCTGAGGTTGGCGAGGGGTTTATCGGAAAGTTTTTATAATTTCGCACAAATTCAAAACTAGTGCAAACAACTTTTGGTAAAGAAACATACCTCTACTGGTATGAATTAATGCTGCTGCTCCGCCGCTTTGAAGAAAAGACAGGGCAGTTGTATGGCATGCAGAAAATACGTGGCTTTTGCCATCTATATATAGGCCAGGAAGCCCTTGCAGCAGGCATTATGTCTGCTACGCGCCCTGACGATAATATGATTACCGCTTACCGCGACCACGGGCTTGCAATAGCTAAGGGCATCAGCGCCAACGCCTGCATGGCCGAGCTTTATGGCAAGGCTACAGGCTGCACCAAGGGCAAGGGCGGCAGTATGCACTTCTTTTCGAAAGAGCACCGCTTTTTTGGTGGCCATGGCATAGTAGGCGCGCAAATAGGCCTTGGGGCTGGCATTGCGTTTGCCGAGCAGTACCAGGGCAGCGACCGCGCCACTATATGTATGTTTGGCGATGGCGCTGCAAGGCAGGGCATGCTGCATGAAACGTTTAATATGGCTGTGTTGTGGCAGTTGCCGGTTGTTTTCATTTGCGAAAACAACTATTACGCAATGGGCACATCAATAGAGCGTACTTCTAAGGCTCAGGATATCTACCCGCTGGCTGATGCCTATAATATGCCTGCCGATAGCGTGGACGGCATGAGCTGCGAAGAAGTGCACAAGGCTATAGAGCGTGCTGTGCGCCGCGCCCGCGAAGGTGGTGGCCCAACGTTCCTTGAAATAAAGACTTACCGCTACCGTGGCCACTCTATGAGCGACCCGGCAAAGTACCGCAGCAAGGAAGAGCTGGAAGAGTATAAGGAAAAAGACCCTATTAACCAGGTGCTGAACACCATTATGGCTAATAGCTGGGCTACGCAGGAAGAAATAGATGCGATAAACGAAAAAGTAAAAGCTGAGGTAGAAGCATCGGTACAGTTTGCCGAAGAAAGCCCCTACCCTGACGACAGTGAATTGTACAAAGACGTTTACGTAGATGAAAACTACCCTTTTATAACAGACTAACCTTTGCCACAACCCGCCAGATAGCCTCCTAAATGCCTGTTTTTAAAGCATTTAATAGATATTTTGGGTAAATGGTAAATAGAATTATCTTTGCACACTTTCGCAACTATCGCAACTAACATTTTAAACAAGGATTTTTAAAATAAAACATGGCAAATTCAGCAAGAACCCAACCAGGCGTAGAGAGGCCAGCAGCACCGGAAATAGAAATAGACCCGCTCGAACAAGTGACGGATATATACCAGAAGTACCAGAAGCCACTTTCTACTGTGCTTACAGTAGTAATAGTAGCTGTAGTAGGTTATTTTGGCTATACAAAGTGGTATAAAGGCCCTAATGAAGAGAAAGCAAATGCTGCACTGGCTATGCCACAGCTTTATTTCCAGGCTGACTCTATGAACCTTGCCCTTAACGGCGATGGCAAAAACCTTGGCTTTGCAAAGATTGAAAAGAAATACAGCGGCACTGCTGCGGCTAACCTGGCACACTACTATGCTGGCGTAGCTTATATGAAAACCGGCGATTTCAAAAACGCTATCAAATCATTAGGCGATTTTGACGGCAAGGGCACTATACTGGCTTACCAGGCATATGGCGCACTGGGCCAGGCTTATATGGAAGATGGCAACAAAGCAAAGGCTATTGAGTTTTTTAAGAAAGCTACCGACGGCAAAGATGACCTGATTACCCCTTTGTACCTGTACCATCTGGGCCTTGCTTACGAAGCAAATAACAACATGAATGAGGCGAAAGAAACTTTCAAGCGCATCCGCGATGAATACCCACGCAGCATACATGCCCGCGATATGGATAAGGAATTAGCCAAATTAGGCCAGTTAGATTAATCAGTTTACCTGTTTATATTATTTTCGATAAGGGTTCTGGCAACAGAACCCTTATTTTTTTTAGTGATGGGCTTCGGGCGCAAATACTGAATTTAGGGCTCTAGCGGAAATAGTGGGCAACCATATAAAATGCTTCTTTTCAAGCCGACTTATACCGAATATATATACACCTGCATATATTTCATTGCCTTTGCGCCTTCTTTGCGAACACTTTGCACCCTCTGCGTGAAACCATCATGCCGGATTCATTAATTGCTTGCCCTTCCGCATCATAACGTTTACATCGCCCGTTAGCTTAATGCTGTTGGACTTCAGCACCCCTCAGAAGTTTACCGCCAAGCCCTATCAAAGGCCTCTAAATAAAAACTGGCCGAAGGTATTACCCCAGCCAGCTAACCTGAAAGCATGCGCTTCCTGTTATAACTCACAAATACTACCCTTTCATTAAAAACATTTTAGCTGCAATAAAACACAACAACACCGCAAACCCCTTCCTTATTGCCTGCTCTGGCACAGAAAGTGCCAGTTTTGAACCAAAGTAGCCCCCTATCATAAATGCTATAGCTATGATTACCGCGTATTTTACATTAACATAGCCGCCTTTGTAATAGCTGTAAGCAGCCATTATACCGATGGGCGGCAGCATAATGGCAATGCTTGTGCCCTGGGCTGTACGCTGGTCCATAGCCAGGAACATAACCATGGCAGGAATCATTATCACGCCCCCGCCCAGCCCTATAACACCACCCAGTATCCCGGAAACCAAACCTATTGCTACGAGTATTAAAAAAGTGCTTGCGTTCATGTTTGCTTATAGTTTAGTTTCTTGTAGCAACTGGGCTTCTTCTATAAAACCATTGTGCTTCCAGATGAGTTTTCCATTTTCGTATAGCTCCAGGTACGGAATAGCCTGTATGCCTTTTTCTTTCAGCAAGCTTTCGTTGGCATCTGCGTCTATCTGCAGTAATTCCAGCTTATCCTTTTTCTTGTCAGCCAACGCCAGCAGTGTGGGTAGCATCTTTTTGCATGGCTCGCACCATTTGGCATTATAATCAACCAATACATACTGCTTCTTTGTTACCAACTGGTTGAGTTCAGCCATTGCCATGCCAGCCGGCTTGGGTGCAGCATTGCCCGTCTCCACTGCCTTCCCGGCACCTTTCCAGTTTATGATGCCGCCTTCCATATTATAAATGGTTTTGAAGCCCATGCTTTCCATCTTGCCTGCGGCCGATGAACTGCGCCCGCCCGAAAGGCAATATACCAGCACCGGCCTGGACTTATCCAGCTTCGCAAGCTCAGCGTCAAATGCATCTCCCCTCACATCTATATTCACTGCATTTTTCAGGTGCCCGCCCACAAACTCCTCTGGCGTCCTTACATCTATCAACTGGGCGCCGGCCAAAGTAGCCATTTTCTTTTCAAAATCATCTACCGGAATAGTCTGCTTTACCTGGCCACCTGCAACCTGTGCTGTGCCGGCACTATTACCCATGTTCTGGCACGAAGCCATATACCCTACAGTGGACAGCAGTAAAGCCGTCATTAATTTTCTCATCATGCCAAAATTGGTTGAAGTACTTTAACTGTTGGCTCAAAGATAATCCGGGATTTCACCGAATTGGAAATCAGGCAATTTTGTTCTGACTTCAGCAGTACCTTGTCCGCTTTCGCCCTGTCATCCTCGCTGCCTATGGTTACAATGGGCCGCAGCGTCACTTCGCTCATCACATACTTGCCATCCACCATCTCCAACTTGCCTGCCGCATCGGAAGTAAAACCTGAAAACTGCAGTTTTGAATTTTCGGCAATTGATAAAAATGTAGTCATCAGGCAACTGTTAACTGCCGCTGTAAACAAATGCTCAGGCGACCAGACGCCTTCCATTCCCCCGGGGAACTGTGGCGGCGTAGCAACGCCTATAGCTTCATTTGCATCAGGGGTTGCCATCTGGCCCATCCTGCCTTGCTTCCATGCTACGCTTACATTATAACTATGCTCAATGCTCATATCAATTTGTGTTTATATGCCCTTCAATTACTTTCTTTAAGTGTGTTGCCGAAACAACGCCTGACTGCCGCCACAGAATGCGCCCTTCTTTAAAAAGGATAAGCGTGGGTACGCCAGATATCTGGTATGCCTGTGCTGCAGCGGGGTTCTTATCTACATCCACCTTTATTATGGTGGCTTCGTCCCCTATCAGTTTCTTTAGTTCGCTGAGTATCGGGGCCATCATCTTGCAGGGGCCACACCATTCGGCGGAAAAGTCGGCCAATACTGGCTTGCTGCCATTTATAATTTCGGAAAATGCTTTCGGTTCCATAGTTTTCTATTTTACTTCTTCGTAATCAACATCAATATTTTCTGCTTTGCCCTGTTGCCTGTACCCGGCCTGCCGCCCTGGCGTAGAGCAACCGGCAGCACCGCAGCAACTAGTATCGGACAATGCCTGGTACAGGAAAAATGCACCTACTACGCCAAACATCCAGTCCTTCATGTAGAAGGCTCCGCCAGCCATGTACAGGCCTATAGCCATCCTCACTATCCGCATCAGGTGCCAGTTGCCCAGTAACCTTTCTTTTGAAAAAATCATTTCTCAAATTTTTTCAGGTTCATCCAGCCGCCGCCATTATACACTTCCTGAAAACCACTTGACTGCAGCATTGATTTTGCCGAGCTGCTCCTCATGCCCGATGCACAACAAGTGATTATAGGTGTACC
>CANBTK010000078.1 GCA_947372365.1 Flavipsychrobacter stenotrophus
TATCATAACTACTGCCAGCGAATCGCCTGCTTTAGTTATAGCATCATAAATATCCTGTTCATCAATGGTATATGCACCTTCCCTTGGCGAAATTTCTATAATGGCATCATGCGGGTCGAAGCCATGCATGCGCACCTGTGTTTCCATAGCGTACTGGTCGCTGGGGAAAGCGCCTGCCTCCATTAGTATTTTGTACCTGCCGCCTTCGGGCCTGTAGAACGACTGCATAAGCAGGTGCAGGTTTACAGTAAGCGTATTCATTGCGCAAACTTCATCCTTTTCTGCCCCAACTATAGCAGCAAGCCGCTCAGAGAAAAAATGATGGTAGGAAAACCAAGGGTATTTAGCATTAAAATGCCCCTCCACACCGTACTTGCCCCAGTCTTCCAGCTCCTGCTGCATTAAAAAGGCAACGCTTTTAGGCTGCAGGCCCAGCGAATTGCCACATAAATAAATTACATCCTTCCCCTCGTGCTGCGGAAAGATAAAACGCTCCCTGAAAGGGAATAATATATCGGTATTGTCAAGGCTTTGCGCAAATGCTAATGAAGCTTCAAAAGAAGGCATGAAAAATTGTTTGTGCAAAAGTAATGTAGATAGCCGAAACTTAAAATTGTTATGGTTCAATACTGGGGCATCGGATGAAAATGGTTTGGGGCACTGCCACCTATAAAAAAGTAATGCCACGCCTATGTAGCGTGGCATTACCCCTTAATTATTTAACAGGTGCATGAGGCACCTGCACTATTTGCATTATAAGCCCTTCATAAACACTGTAACGCTTTCCATTACATGTGCTATCTGCTCTTCGCTAAGGCCATGGTGGCAAGCTAACAGCATACCGCCGCGCATTACCTTATCTGATTCTGGGTAACCGCCTGATGCTTTTTTGCAATCAACATTTTTGAAGCCCGGCTGGCGCAGGATATTGCCTGTAAATACAGTGCGGGTCTGGATATTCCTCTTTTCCAGGAATATCTGCAGGTCGCGGCGTATGAATGGCGCTGTTTCGCGGATAGTAGAGGCATATGCCAACCAACCTGTACGGGAATCAGGCAATTGTTTAGGCAGTATAAAGAACTCTTCGTACTGTGCAAAGAATTCGCGCATACGATTGTAATTCGTGGTACGGGTATCAAGATTGTAACCCAATTTATTAAGCTGCACCACGCCAAATGCAGCGCCCATTTCAGATGGTTCTATGTTATAGCCCGGCTCTTCAAATACAAACTTAGCATCATATGGAATGCCATCAACTTCTACGTTAAAGCGGTTTTCAATTTTTTCTGATTCCACAAATAAAGAAGATGACCTACCCCAGCTGCGTAATAAACGGCCGCGGTCATAATGTGCATCCTGGTTTACGCAAAGCATACCGCCATTGCCGCCACAGTTAATGATGTGGGAGCCATAGAAACTGGTAGTGCTCATATCGGTAAACCTGCCCGATGAAAGGCCGCCTATTTCAGCGCCCAATGTATCGGCAGAGTCTTCCAGTACAAAAAGGTTGTGCTTGTCAGCTATTTCGCGCAGTACCTGCCAGTCAGGGAGGTTGCCCATAAGGTTAGGGATAATCATTGCCTTTGTTTTGGGCGTAATCATCTCTTCCACCTTATTAGCATCCAGGTTATAAGTACCTTCTTCCACATCAATGAATGCAGGAATCCAGCCTTTTTTAACAATAGGGGCTACTGTTGTAGAGAAGGTAAGCGCAGGTGTAATGATTTCGGCACCTGGTTCATAGTTCATAAGGTCAGCAGCCAGGTAAAGGGCTGAAGAGCCGCTATTAACCATTATGCCGTACTTCTTATTATAAAGCGCTGATATGCGCTCTTCCATTTCACGGACATTTTTGCCCATCTGGGTTGATGTGCGCAGTACGTTTACAACTGCTGCCACTTCTTCTTCGCCGTGTACGGTCCTACCGTAGGGGACGTGTATATAATCTGTTTGTGCCATTGGGAAAGATTAGGTTGCGAAAGTAATATTTAGATGTGGAATATTAAGGTTAAAAAATGTTATTACCCTATTTATGTTGGCTATTATATAGCTATTACAAGCCCATACGGGTATTTAGGACTGGCGTACCTCTGTAACAAGCCCAATAGCAGAAAATATGTATGCCTAATACACTGGCTGCCATAAACAAAACCGGTTTGGAGTATATCCAAACCGGCTGTATCTGTACAATCTAACTATAAAATTTTACTTTGTTACACTGAACCTCATAATCTTGTGTTTGCCATCGGACATTACAGATATAATGTACATGCCGTTAGCGATATCGTTTGTATTGAAATCGTAAGACTGTGTGCCTGGGGCAGCTGGGCCATTGAATATTGACTTTACAACTTTACCAGAAAGGTCAAGAATATCAACCTTTACCATACCAGAGTGGTTAACTTCTACAGTTACTGTAGCTGACTCACCAGCTGGGTTAGGGAATACCTTTACAACCTGAGATGCTGGGGTAGCAACGTTAGTAACAACTAAATGGCTGTCAACCGGAGGTGCTGTGTAGCAAATAGTGTCATAAGGCTCGTTAAGTGGGTCAAAGCTGCACCATCCTGCCATCCAGTTATCGTTACCTGCTGCAGTACGGCCGAAAGCGCCTACATAGTTAGTACGTGTAAAGAACGCATCGTTAGCTTTGGTAGTAGCAAAATCAGGGGCAACTGTAGGAACGTTGTAAGTAGATGGGCTTGTAGTATCGTAGTTGATAGGTAAGTTCGGGTCATAAACATCAACTGTAGAACCCCAGCTTACGAAATTTTTAGTACCATAAACGATTGGTGAAGTACTGTTAGGGGTAAGAACCGGGTTAGTAGAGCTGAATGGGTTACCTAACTGCAAAGCAGAAACTGTACCGTAAACTTTGTTATGGAAAGCGCTGTTATAAAGGAAAGTAATAGGGCCTGCAAAACCTGTAGCAGATGCCCAGCCAGATGTGTCAGAATTTGCTGTAGTAGGCGTTAAAGAACGAGCTCCGTTGAAAACATAAACTATGTCTTTAGGGTTAGGCGTTGAGTTGTTTGAAGTACCCGCGATGATGTTGTTCCTGAAGTTAAGGATACCGTTGCCGATGTTAGCAATAGTAGAACCGTAAGAAGTAGAAGACTCATCAACCAGTACGCCACATGGCCAACCTGCAATAACACTGTTTACAATGCTGATAGCACTACCACGGCGTATGTGCGCACCAGCTACGTAGTTAGCATCATAAGCTGTAGAGCCAGGGTTAACAATAGGGCCTACAATTGTAGCATTAGAGAACACGCATTTAGAAACGTGGTCAGTATCAGCTAAACCTGAAATAGTACCGCTCAAATAGCTATCGCTTTCAAAACCTTTTGAACCGCTCTGGTCAGCTGCATATGGGTCACGAAGGCCAACGATGAACTGGTTTTTGCCGCTATAACCGTTATCAGTATCGTAATCGTCATCCCATCCGTAAGCTGCAACCAGGTATTTAGTGTTTACTGTACCACCAAAATACTCATAGCTATCATCGCCGCTGTAAGAAACCTGGATGTGGTCAATCTGAGTGCCGTTACCTACACCGCAGAATGTAAGGCCATTCACCTCATTGTTAGGTGAAAATGCGATACCACCGAATTCAATACGCACGAAGTGCATTTCGCCGCTGTTATCATTAGCGTCGGTACCACCATAGAAAGAACGTGGGCCGCCTTCAACCTGAGCCTGGCCTGCGCTCCAATTCACAGGAGACTTACCACATAAAATGATACCACCCCAGTCGCCGTAAGAACGGCTGCCTGGTGCCTGGTTTGATGTAAATACTACCGGATGGGTAACAGTACCCATTGCCATGATTTTAGCGCCACGCTCTACTATCAATGCACCCTTGGTAGGTTTGTCGCCTTTAATAATACAACCTGCATCAATGGTAAGCGTAGCACCTGCAGTAACATATACGTAGCCTTTCAGCAGGTATTGTTTGTCACAAGTCCAATGGGTGTTAGTAGAAATACTATCCTGTACTGCAACTACAGAATAAGCCTGTGATTGGGTTAAACCCGCAACTACCAGACAAAGAGAAAGAAAAATTTTCTTCATAAAAATACCTTTTTTATTATTTAGTGCAAAAGTACCGGACGAATGTTACGGCATGATTAAGAGTATGTTACGCAAAAATCAACCTATTGTTAAGCTAGTGTAAACAAACTAGAAGTTAATTTTTACACCGAGGGTATAGTACCTGCCGGGGCTGTATAATTTATACTGCCTGTCAACTGATTTCGGGTCGAATTTATCATCACGGTTAATATCCTTCAGGAAAGATACTTTTGAATCAAGAAGGTTCTGAACACCGAAATTCAACACGTAGTGCTTTTTGAAAAGCTTTGAAATGGTAAAGTCAAGGCTCTGAAATGGCACTTCGCCAATGCTTTCGCCTGAGTTTTCGGTAGTACCAGTTGCATAAAGCCTTGCACCGCTAACGTTGTAGAGTACGGAACTTTTAAGGCCCACCTTATCGTTCTGGTAGTAGGCGCCCAGGTTAATGAGGTAAGGCGACTGGCCCTGCAAAGTAGCTTTAGGGATCTGGAAGTGCTTAACTGTTGTATCAATAAGCGCTTCACTTTTTGACAAAGCAAGGTTACCCACAAAAGTTATGTCTTTAAAGAATTTCGTACCCAGTTTGTTGTCAATGAAAACAAGGTTTTTACGAACGTCTAACTCAAAACCAGCACAATAAGCTGTGCTGCCATTGATGAAGGTGATTGTCTTATTATCCCCACTGGTACCAAAATCAATTACCCTCTGTATGGCATGGTTAATCGACTTGTAGAACACACCTACATGTATCATTTCGCCGGGTGAAATATAATACTCGTAGCGCAAGTCAAAGTTATGTATCTCAGCTACTTTAAGTGTATCGCCATTAGGTGATGAGTTGGTTTGGTAGAGCGCACCTTTTATAAGGTTCAGTTCTTCAAAGTCATAATAAACAACCGGGGCAAATTCCCTGAATTCTGGGCGGTTAAGTGTTTTACCATATGCACCCCTCAATAAACTCTTGTCATTGAAATTATAAGTTAAGTTAACCGATGGCAAAAGGTAGTTAGTCTTAAATTCCCTGTTGACAGTATCCGTACTCAGGTAACTTTCGATTGCCTGCACGTTATGTTCATTCCTTACGCCAGCAACTATATTAAATTTCTTGCCTATCGGGACGTTTACTGAGATGAAACTGGAAATCATATCATTTTTTGCAGTGTACCTGTCGTATGAATCAGTGCCTTCGTCAATAACGAAACTCTTCTTACCGCCAACATTAGTATCAGCAAAAATTAAGTTGATTGGCAACTTTAGCAATGAATCGGCATGCACACCATTGACACCCGCCTTATTAATAGTGTAGCTGAACTTCCTGATGTTAAGCGCCCTGCGCTTCATTTCAATATAATTGCCTGCATTGACAATGAAACTAAAATCTTTGGTAACATTGATTTTCTGGGAGAACTGATGGTTAAAACTGTATGTTTTTTCATACAATGCAGAATAATACCTACCACCGCCGAAATTTACGTCAACCGCTGATGTTACAGCTGCTTTGTAAACGGTGTCTTTGCCACTCATGGTGTACTTAATCCTCCTCAGGTTAGGCTGGTTCTTAAACACATCGTTGTAGCCGAACGTCCAGTTGTACTTGCGTGAGTCATCCTTGCTTTTGTGGCTGCCGCCCAACTGTGTTGAATACGTAGCCTTGCTATCGTAGCCCATTGCATACCCGAGCTCTGGGGTTTGGTCTGTGTCATTGCCTGTTTTGCGCACCAGCAAGCTAGAGCGGCCAATTTGGCTATAGAGGTTTTTGAATTCAATTTTGGTATTGCCCATTGCAAAACCTACGTTATCTAACAAACCTACACTTACATTATTATAATAGATATGGTCATTATAGTCGTAGTTCCTCGATTCGCTGGTATCCCAGTCTTGCCTGTTAGAAACGTATGAAGTGTTCGTATTGGCATAAGTAATGCCAAATGTATTGCCTACTTTAAATTTATTAAATTTATGGCCACCTGTATAAGACATAGCAAAACGCTTATCAGGCTCAGCAGTTTTATTTTTAATAACCCAGTCGTTGCCAAACGCTTTCGATTCGGCCATGTGGTTTTCAGTGGTGCTTGATTTGTTTATCCTGTCAGGAGTACCTGCGGGCAAGCTGCGGCTGCCATCGTCATAACCCAGCCAATCAGTTTTCGATGCCTCATTATACATAAAGTCTTTTCCCGTAGTGCCTGCCCTGCTAGACGTCTGCAGGTTTACCATCAGCGAATTTTTATCCTGCAAAGTGGTGGTATATACTTTTACCATGCCACCTGCAAAGTCGCCTGGCAGCTCGGGCGATGGTGTCTTAAATACCAATATCCTGTCTATAAGGCCGCTCGGTATAATATCGAAAGAGAAAGATTTTTTATCCGATTCGCTGCTTGGGGCACCTGCATCGTTAAGCCAAACAGTATTGTAACGGTCTGGCAAGCCACGGATAACCACAAAACGGTCGTCCTGTATAGATACGCCGGGTATGCGTTTTACCACATCGGCAGCGTTCCTGTCCATTGATTTAGATATCTGCGACGAACTGGTGCCGCTTACTACCGAATTGCTCTGCTTGATTTCGTTGATAACCGCATTCTCGGTGTTAGTAATGCGTTTTGCCTTAATCTCGGCAGTTTTAAGTTCGGCAACTACCTCATTCATCCTTACGTCAAGGGTTATGTCCTTGCCCTTTTCTGCCTTTACAGCCCTTACTTCAGCCGAATAGGAATAGTAGTTAAACGTAAGCGTGTAATCACCTTCTTTTAGGGTAATCTCGTATTTGCCGTCAATGTCGCTGATTGCGCCGCCTTTAGGCCCGTTAACTGTATCAGCGCCTTTGTACGATACGATAACGCCAACTAGCGGAGAACCATTTTTATTATCAACTATGGTACCTTTAATGGTGGCTGCAAATGATTGTGAAGCAATGAAAAGGAATAGAAAAGGAAGGAAAAGTTTGGACATTATTTTTTTTGGCACGAAATTAAATTCATGCCATTTCTCCTTCATTACCGCAATGTTATCAAATTGTTTCCCCTAGGTTAACTTAGTGTGAAGTGGCTTGAAAATCAGTGCATTATTGATAAAAACCTACTGATACTATTTTCTGTAGGCGGCTACAACTTCGCAATACAGCTTTTCGTACATGGGGATGATGTGCTGCTTTTCAAAATTGCGCGCCTGCGAAATTGCAGCTTTCTTGAAGTGTTTTAAATCTTCATCGTTGCGCAAAATAAGCATCGCGTTTGCCGACATTTCTTTAACGTCGCCTACATTGCTTAAATACCCTGTTTTGCCCTGCAGGTTAATTTCGGGCAGGCCACCTGCATTGGTAGAGATAACAGGCACGCCGCAGGCCATTGCCTCAAGCGCCGATAGGCCAAAACTTTCGGTGGCCGAAGGCAGCAGGAATAAATCTGAAATACTGAGTATCTCGCTTATCTGCTCTTGCTTGCCTAAAAAGCGTATGTCATTATAAATGCCTAAGTCCCTGGCCAGGTCCTCCACCTTCTGCCTTTCAGGGCCATCACCTATCATCAGCAGTTTTGAAG
>CANBTK010000079.1 GCA_947372365.1 Flavipsychrobacter stenotrophus
AAAGTAAATAATGGTATTGGCAATAAATTGGTAACACCTGACGCAAAAGCTGGCGCGCCCAAAATATAACCATCGGCATGAAAATCCCGGAGGGATGATATTATTGTAGCCTATTTTGCAATAGTTGGGGCAAAACCCTGATGGCGTGGCATAAAATAACTGTAAAATACTATTTCACCACTTCGTGGTTTTGCACTTTATCAGGCTATTTTCTATAATAATAGCCACCCTACGGGTTTATTCGTTTTAATACGTTTGCCCCATACCAGCAATATCATTGACTTAGCGCATCTTGTGTTTTAGTTGCGCCTTTGAAATCTTGAATAACCTGTAAATTGCGGCTTTGCGCCTTCGCGTGAAACTTTTATATCCTTAAGTAGTCAATGACATTGCCCGCACCGGGGCATACCTACCGATAAATTCCCTAATTTTATCCCATGCCTAACTCACATGTGCGCCCAAAGGAAGAACTGAGCAACCGGGAACGTGAATTTGAGAACACCATACGGCCACAAAATATTGATGATTTCAGCGGCCAGCCCAAGCTGGTTGAGAACCTGCGCATATTCATAAAGGCAGCCAATATGCGTGGCGAGGCGCTGGACCACGTATTGTTCCATGGCCCCCCGGGCCTGGGCAAAACCACCCTTTCGCGCATTGTAGCCAACGAACTGGGCGTGGCCATAAAAGAAACCAGCGGCCCGGTTATAGAAAAGCCTGCCGACCTTGCGGGCCTGCTCACCAGCCTTGAGGCCCGCGATGTGCTGTTTATTGACGAGATACACCGCCTGAGCACTGTTGTGGAAGAATACCTCTATGCGGCCATGGAGGACTTTAAGATTGATATAATGATAGACAGCGGCCCGGCAGCCCGCTCCATACAACTATCGCTCAACCCGTTTACGCTGGTTGGGGCTACCACCCGCAGCGGCCTGCTTACTGCACCCTTACTGTCGCGTTTCGGTATCAAATCGCGGCTGGAATACTATACTGCCGAGGTTTTGCAGCGCATCGTTATCCGCGCCGCAGGCGTGCTTGATGTACGCATCACATCTGATGCTGCGCTTGAAGTGGCCCGCCGCAGCCGTGGCACCCCACGTATAGCCAATGGCCTGCTGCGCCGCATGCGCGACTTCGCACAGGTACTCGGCAACGGCGTTATAGACCGCGCCATTGTAGAACATGGCCTGCGCGCCCTTAACGTAGATGAAAGCGGGCTGGATGATATGGACAACAAAATCCTTACCACGCTTATAGACAAATTTAAAGGCGGCCCTGCCGGAATCAACAACATAGCCACCGCCGTAAGCGAAGAGGCAGGCACCATAGAAGAAGTGTACGAACCCTTCCTGATACAGGAAGGCTACATTATGCGCACCCCCCGTGGCCGCGAAGCCACCGAGAAAGCCTACAAGCACCTTGGCCGCCGTAAAGAAGCGGATAACGGGACGCTGTTTTAACTCTGCGCCGATTGGTATGCGAAGTTGATGCACAAATTTTCAATATAAAGGGCATCCCTGTTGACGTTAGTAAATATATACATCTGCTAACCGTGGTTCGTTGCGCCCAAAGCCTTTTACAAAGTAAAGTAATCGCGGCACCTAAGCAGCCCTGAAAAGACTTGCAATTGGGGCATGCCCCAATTGCTTGCTATAAAAATGTGATGCTCCTACCATAGTGAAATCTTTGGAATACATATCTTTACCCCATGTCTTATAGAATGCCCCTTATGATAACCCTTGCATGCCTGTTTGCAGCAGCTTGCATTGCCAACCCTACCGTACATACAGCACCTACCCCTTCTTGGGTTGTGAAGGCACCTGCTTCCGGCAAGCAACCTAACCCGCGTGACGTAAAAAATGGGTACTACCTGAAGCTTTTCGAGAGAGAAATAAATGTTGCTACTAACGAGGACTATGAACACGTTATTAAAGACATTGTATCGGCGGCGGGCGTTCAGGAAGCATCTAACATATCGCTTGATTTCAACCCTTCGTATGAACAGTTGGCGCTTCACCAGGTTACCATTTGGCGAAATGGGCAGCCAATAGACCGCACAAAAACGTGTAACATAAAGGTATTGGCAAATGAAGAGGACCTGCAAATGTTCATTTATAACGGCAATTACACCGCCTATGTTATTCTTGATGACATCAGGAAGGGCGACCAGATAGAATATGCCTACACCATTAAAGGTAGCAACCCCATAATGCCTAAACAGTATTATTCGTTCGCTTTCGAGATCAAGGAACCCATCAGCCAGTTGCACTACTACATGGTAAACCCTGCGTCCAGGGCCTTTACTTTAAAATACTTCAATAATGCCCCGCAACCCGTCGTTGCCAATAGCGGCAGCAACGTTACCTACGATTGGCAACTACAGGATATACCAGCTGGCAAGTACAGCGACATATCGCCATCATGGTTCTATTCGCATCCTTACGTACAGTTATCGGAGTATAAAAGCTGGCAGGAAGTTGCAACCTGGGCACATACCATAAATGTACCCACAGACAAACTATCAGGTGCGTTAAGCACACGTATTGCTGAACTTAAAAAATCGCGTGGCAACGATTCTGCTGCACTTTTCAGGGACATGGTAGAGATTGTTCAAAACGAGGTGCGTTACATGGGGGTGGAAATTGGGGCATACTCCCACAAAGCGAATAACCCCGATAGGGTATATGGGCAGCGCTACGGCGATTGTAAGGATAAATCCCTTTTGCTTGTATCAATGCTGCATAATGCAGGCTTCGGTGCAGAAGTAGCCCTGGTCAATACAACACGTAAAAGCAAAATAGAAGAATCCCTGCCCGGGCCGTATGCTTTTAACCATGCCATAGTACTTGCGCATTTCGCTGGTAAAGATGTTTGGGTTGACCCTACAATGTCTTACCTGGGCGGAAAAGGGACTGATTTTTATTGCCCACCCTATGGCAAGGCACTTATTCTTGACCCCGCAACCACTGCCTTAAAAAATATCCCTGAAATGCCTGGCGGCGAGTTGTCCTATAATGAAACCTACACCATTGCCAGCGAGTCATCGCCCGCAACACTTACCATCTATACCAAGTATACCGGGCAAAGGGCGAATAACGCAAGAATGCAATTTGCAAGTGAAAGTAAAGCTGCGACTGAGAAAAACTACCTGGACTATTATACTAAGGTGTACCCACATATTGAAAGCACAGATACGCTTACAATAAATGATGACCTGCAAGCCAATGTATTGGAGACAATTGAGCGGTATTCGATAGCTGACTTTCTGGAGTATGACGCAACCAAACGCAATTATCAAGGCAGTTTTTACGCCAGCATGTTAAAAGGGATGTTACCGGAAGTGGAAAAGAGCCGAGACTTTCCAATTGCATTAAGCTACCCTAACGACGTGCATTATACAATCCGTGTTGAGTCTGCTACTAACTGGGACATACAGCAAGTAAATGACCGTATTGTTCGCGATGGCTATACTTTCGAGTATGGCGTTGCAACTGATAGCCGGGCACTTACTATTACCTACAACCTCATTTTCCATAAGGACAATATAGCACCCGGGGAGATAGCGCAATATGAAAAAGACCGAAAAAAGATAGTGGATGACTACCTCTCGTTTGGCTTTTCCTACGCTACAGGAAAATCTGCCAGCCCCGGTATAGGCTCAGTTAACCTATGGGCACTCCTTGTATTTGTTGTATTGTTGTGGGCTTCAACATATGTATGCAAACGGATCTACACACAAACTACCACGCGCAGTACTGATTATGGCGAACCAAAACCCATAGCCGGGTGGCTCATACTTCCAGCATTGGGGCTGGTGTTCGGTTGTGTTAAACTTGCTTATACCATTTTATCCACTGGTTACTTCCTCAATAAGATATGGCATGTGTTCGACTCTCAGAATTTAAGCACGGCCTACACAGCTTTGCTGTGGGGCGAGTTCGCGGCCAACTGCCTTATTTTGTTTATGAATGTGTTTTGTATACTGCTGTTTTTCAAAAAACGCGATATTTTACCAAAAGCAATAATAATTCTTTATGTAGCCTCCGTTGTAGTAATAATTTCTGACAGTATCCTTGCGGCAGCAATGTCTATAACCACTGAAATTGACTATGCCAATATAGCGCGTGCCATGATTGCTGCAGCTATATGGATACCCTATTTTTCAACGTCCCAGCGAGTAAAAGAAACATTCGTCATAGCCTATCCCGACCTCGGTTATTGGCCACCCAGGCAGGAACAGCCGCACTTCACAACGCAAGCAACTGAGAAGAAACCAGAAACTGCGGAAGGTGAAACAACAGAGGGCAGCAACCCGGACAACCATGATCGTTTTTTGCCACCGGGTACGAAATTGTAACCATGGCAAAAGGATATTGAAGCTATGAACCTAGGTGTAGTTTTCCAGGATTAGTATTGCTTAACCCAAAGCCGATAAGTGGCAAAACGAAGTAGGATACAAAGGCACTTCGTTGAAGTTCAATTGCGAAAACAATAAGCACGATAAGGCAAACATAAAAAAGCTAAACGTGCAGGCAATTCATATGAAAACGCCTTCTTGTTTTGGGTTTACACCCTCTTTATATCCGCGCCCAGCGCATTGAGCCTTTCGTCTATGCGCTCGTAGCCGCGGTCTATCTGATGAATGTTCTGGATGGTACTTTTGCCGGTGGCAGATAGGGCAGCTATGAGCAAGGCTACGCCTGCACGGATATCGGGGGATACCATGTTGATGCCCCGAAGCGGCTGTTGTTTGTCCAGGCCTATTACTACGGCACGGTGTGGGTCGCACAGCACTATCTGGGCGCCCATTTCTATCAGTTTATCTACGAAGAAAAGGCGGCTTTCAAACATTTTCTGGTGCACCAGCACTGTGCCCTTGGCTTGCGTGGCTACTACCAGCATAATGCTTATCAGGTCGGGCGTAAAGCCTGGCCACGGATGGTCATAAACTGTAAGTATGGAACCATCTATGAATTTATGTATGCGGTAGTGCTCCTGTGCGGGCACTAAAATATCGTTACCGTTTACGGTAAGTTCTATGCCCAGCCTGCGGAACACATCGGGTATAATGCCCAGGTGGGCTATGTCCACGTTTTTAATCAGCAGTTCGCTTTCGGTCATTGCAGCAAGCCCAATAAAAGAGCCTACTTCTATCATATCTGCCAGCAGGCGGTGCTCGCAGCCGTGTAGCTTCTTAACGCCTTCTATTGTAAGCAGGTTGGAGCTGATGCCGGTTATCTTAGCGCCCATGCTGTTCAGCATCTTGCAAAGCTGTTGCACATATGGCTCGCAGGCGGCATTGTAAATAGTAGTTACCCCTTCGGCGCAAACAGCAGCCATCAGCAGGTTGGCAGTGCCGGTAACCGATGGCTCTTCCATCAATATATTGGCGCCGTGCAGGTTGCTGCCATCCAGCGAAAACATCTGGTTTTCGGCATCGTAATCAAATGCCACGCCCATTCTTTCGAAGCCCAGTATGTGGGTATCCAGCCTGCGGCGGCCTATTTTGTCGCCACCCGGCTGTGGTATATACGCCTTCTGGAAGCGCGCCAGCAGCGGGCCCGCCAGCATTACCGTGCCGCGCAGCTTGCCCGATTTTTTCTTGAACTGTGGGGTGGTAAAGTAGTCGGGGCCTATAGCGTCCGCCTTTAGCGTTACTGTATTGGCGGCCGGGCGCGATACTTTTACGCCCATATCCTCCATTAACTCTATGAGGGTGTTTACATCTATAATGTCGGGTACATTGGTGAGTGTTACCTGCTCGTCGGTAAGCAATGCCGCACATAAAACCTGCAGCGCCTCGTTCTTTGCCCCTTGTGGGGTTATAGAGCCGCTCAGCTTATGGCCGCCCCTTATTTCAAAAGCATTCATAATGCTGGAATATTAGGTAAAACAGAAAAATAAGTACCTCGTATAGCCCACCGCCTGCCGGCTTATTGCTTATACAATTAAAACACTAAAATAGGCTAAAAAAGCAAAGCCGCAATAATGTTATTGCGGCCATGCCTGCCAAACGGCAGAATTAATATTTGTATCACTAAAACCGAACCTAATCAGTATCCAATTCCTGAATCCCTATTGAGGTTGCTGCGGTTTGTTGTTATTGTTCTTGTACTTATTCTTGTTCTTATTGAATTTGTTGCCTCCATAGTTAGGGCTATTGCCGCCACCGCCGGCTATTGCGTCCCTGTCCCTGAAGTTGTTAGTGTTGGCGCGCTGGCCCTGGCCTGCCTGCTGGCTATTACCGCCGGCACCTTTAAAATTGCGGTTGTTGCCCTGGTTGCTGTTGCGCTGCTTAAAGTTGTTAGGCCTTGGGGTGTCGTATTGTACCCTGTAGCCACCTGTTTCGTAGGTAAGCAGGCCGCCACTAATTTCCTTAAGCTCGTTCTTTATCATGTCGTCATGCACTGGTTCTTTATGCCAGTTGCCATAGGCGAGCTTCATGTAGTAGCCAACGGTTTGTGTAAGGCCTTGTTTCTTTTCGGGGTCGGTTTCCACCATAGCCCTGTTAAGAAGCGCGGTAATGTTGTGGCCCAGGTGCCTGTGTTCCAGCCTTTTTTGCGGGTAAGGCAAAACTTCCGGCTTTTTAAATACCGCTTCAGCGGTTGGCGGTGGGTATGGCGAATCAACCTCCAGGTTAAAACCCGTCATCTGGTACAGGTGGTCCCACAATTTATGCTTGTAGTCTTCAATAGTTTTCAAATGGGGGTTCAGTGTACCCATCAGTTCTATGATAACCTCTGCGTTTTTAAGCCTTTTTTCCTTGTCCTCAACTGTTGTAAGGTATTCAATCATCTTCTGCACATTACGGCCATACTCTGGCATGAGCAGTTGGGAGCGGGTGGTATTGTATTCCATCATCAAAATATAGTAGTATGTTATTTACAGGAAGTGCGCATTTGCAATTGCCTGGTGCAAAAAAACCACAAAGTATACGGCTGTATGTATGTGTGGCGGGATATGCCTGTACAAATATAAGGGAATTTCGATAATTCGGCAATTCGGCAATTTGGCAACTAGCGAATTCGGCAATTGTAGGAATAGAAAGCGGGCAATGCCAAATAGGCATTTAAACTGCACCGTAACCACCCCGGCCTGAAGGGCAATGTCATTTAGTTAAGGATTTTGGTAAAGGTTATGATGCTGAAGGCATCACATATTTATAGCTCAAAGGATATTTCCATGCCGATGCCGTAGGTATCGCATGTAAAAATCTAATTTTGTGACGACATTCGATACCTACGGCATCGGTGATATTTATTAATCCATATCTATAAACATGCGATCCCTATGGGATCGGTGCTTAACTAAACGACATTGCCCTGACGGGTGACAGTTAACGTAAGCCCGTTCTATTTTTTTAGTGCATTTTTAAACCCGATTTGGTATAGGCAAGCTGCCCCAAAAAAGAAAATGCCATTTGATTGAAGAACCCAATCAAATGGCATATAAAATATTATAAAAAAGCAGCAATTGCCGAATTGTCAAATTCACGAATTGCCGAATTATTTCTTCAAGCCTATCTCCCTCAGCCTTTCATCAAGGTATTCGCCTGCTGTATAATCTTCGTAAGCTTTAGGGTGGCTGGCGTCAATGCAGCTATCCAGGCAGGC
>CANBTK010000080.1 GCA_947372365.1 Flavipsychrobacter stenotrophus
TCGCCGTGCATATGGCTTATGAAAATATGGTGCAGTTTCCGCCATTTAATGCTATAGCGCTGCATTTGTGCCTGAGTACCTTCGCCACAATCAATAAGCAGCATTTCGCCATGCACCGAAACTGTCTGTGCGGTGGGGTGCCTGCCGAAGGCAGGCAAAGCTGAATTATTGCCGAGTATAGTCACTTTCATAAGCCTGAAACTTAAAACTGCCTTTTGTGATGTTTAATAATAATGCGCCACCTACTCTTCCCCAAACAAATCCCTTTCCAGGATTTCCATACTTATAATATCCACAGCTTCAGCCATTTTAGGGGCAATATTGAGCAGCAGGTCCGTTTCGTTTTCTTTCAGTGTAGCCCATACATTAGGTTGTATTTCTGTAAAAACGAGGGATTGGCTGTTGCTGTAGCTTTCCTCATGCAGGGTTACCAGCGCGGCAAAAGCGCTGGCATCAGCATCAGCAACATCCTGAAGGCTTATAATGAGGTTGTTGCTGCCGTTTAGTCTTGTTTCGGCACACTTATCGGTTAGTTTTTCTGCCAAATTAGCATCTAATCTACTGGCAAGCGGCGTAATTATCGCAAAACTATCTTTGGTATCAATTTTGAAATCCATTAGCAAACGAGTTTAATTTTCTAAAAATAATACTTCTGGCCTTTTCTTACGTATTTATATTAACAGGCGGCGAATTTAAGTAAGCGGGTGTAAACTAAAAACAGTGGGTAAAACTGGTACACCTGGCCAAAACCGCAGTAAGCAGTAAATAAATACCTGTATAAATAATTGAGTGGTACAGAATATCTTCTAAATTGTTAACTTTATAATCAAAATAAGGACGAAAACATGGATTCAAATTTCTCGCCTAAAGTAAAAGAGATTATTTCTTACAGCCGTGAAGAAGCGCTAAGGCTGGGTAATGACTTTATAGGCACTGAACATTTGCTACTTGGCCTCATTCGTGAGGGCGATGGCATGGCGCTACGTGTTTTACAAACCATGCAGGTGGATTTGTTTGAACTTCGTAAAGAACTAGAGGTAGCTATAAAAGATAAAAACAATAAACCGTTGGCCAATATCAACAGCCTGCCGCTTACCAAGCAGGCCGAAAAGGTAATACGCATAACGGTGCTGGAAGCTAAATCGCTGAAAAGCCCCAGTGTGGAAACAGAACACTTAATGCTATCTATATTGAAAAACAAAGAAAATGTTGCCACTCAGATATTGCACCACTACGAGGTGGACTACGAGCGCTTTAAAAGCGAGCTGAGCATACTACAGGGCAACAGCCCTTCGGCTGACTACAGCGACCCGGGATCGGAAGATTTTGAGGACGATGAAGAACGCCGCCAGTTTCAGCAGCAGCGTAAAGCCCCGGCTGGCGCTGCGAAATCAAAAACGCCTGTGCTCGATAATTTTGGCCGCGATATTACCAAGTTTGCCGAACTGGGCAGCCTGGACCCTATTGTAGGCCGTGAGGAAGAGATAGAGCGCGTATCGCAGATATTAAGCAGGCGCAAAAAGAATAACCCAATACTTATTGGTGAGCCTGGGGTGGGTAAAACCGCTATTGTAGAAGGCCTGGCACTGCGCATAGTACAGCGCAAAGTATCGAGGGTGCTTTTTGACAAGCGCGTTATAAGCCTTGACCTTGCAGCACTCGTTGCCGGCACCAAGTACCGTGGCCAGTTTGAAGAGCGCATGAAGGCGATAATGAACGAGCTGGAAAAGAACCGCGACGTTATACTTTTCATTGACGAAATACATACCATAGTAGGCGCTGGTGGCGCATCTGGCTCGCTGGATGCTTCCAACATCTTTAAGCCGGCACTGGCTCGCGGCGACCTGCAATGCATAGGCGCTTCTACCCTCGATGAGTACCGCCAGTACATAGAAAAGGATGGCGCATTGGACCGCCGTTTCCAGAAGGTACTGATAGAACCACCAAGCGTAGAAGAAACTATAACTATACTTAACAACATTAAGTCGAAGTACGAAGACTTCCACAATGTTATTTATGATGCTGAAGCTATTGAAGCTTGCGTAAAGCTGAGCGACAGGTATATGACCGACCGCCTGCTGCCTGATAAAGCGATAGATGTGCTTGATGAATCGGGCGCACGCGTACACTTGAAAAATATTAACGTGCCGCAGGGCATACTGGACCTCGAAAAGAAAATAGAGGACATTAAGCAGGAGAAAAACAAGGTGGTAAAAAGCCAGCGTTTTGAAGAGGCTGCAGCACTGCGCGACAGGGAGAAAAGGCTGGGCGAAGAGCTTGAAAAAGCTAAGGCTGAGTGGGAAGAGGAAGCCAAGCATAAAAGGTACCCGATAAATGAAGAGGCTATTGCTGATGTGATACATATGATGACAGGCATACCTGTTATGCGTATGGTTGAAGCCGAAAGCCTGAAGCTGCGCCGCATGGATGAAGACCTGAAGGGCGTGGTTGTAGGCCAGGACGAAGCAATAGGCAAAATAGTAAAAGCGATACAGAGGAACAGGGTGGGCCTGAAAGACCCGCGCAAGCCAATTGGTTCATTCATATTCCTGGGCCCTACGGGCGTAGGTAAAACAGAACTTGCCCGTGCGCTTGCCCGCTACATGTTTGATAGCGACGACGCACTGATAAGGGTGGATATGAGCGAATACATGGAGAAATTCTCCCTGAGCAGGCTCATAGGCGCGCCTCCGGGATATGTAGGGTATGAAGAGGGTGGCCAGCTTACCGAAAAGATACGCCGCAAGCCATATTCGGTAGTGTTGCTTGATGAAATAGAGAAAGCGCACCCGGATATATTCAACATACTGTTGCAGGTACTGGACGATGGCCAGTTAACTGATGGCCTTGGCCGTAAGGTTGACTTCAAGAATACGCTGATCATCATGACATCTAACATTGGCGTACGCCAGCTGAAAGATTTTGGTGCAGGCGTGGGTTTTGCTACCAATGCCAAGACCAGCACTGCGGAAGAAAGCAATAAGGGCGTAATAGAGAAAGCGCTGAAACGTACCTTCTCGCCTGAGTTCCTGAACCGCATTGATGATGTGATTATCTTCAATTCGCTCGAAGAAAGCCACATAGGCATGATTATTGAAATCATTATGAAGGATGTGATGAAGCGCCTGAATTCTTTAGGCTTCAGCATGACACTTTCGGAAGGTGCCAAGAAGTTTATTGCTGAAAAGGGCTATGACCAGCAGTTTGGTGCAAGGCCGCTGCACAGGGCTATACAGAAGTACCTTGAAGACCCATTGGCCGAAGAGATACTTAACCACCGTATAAAGTCAGGCGACTCTGTAACTGCCGACTATAGCGAAACAGAAGGCAAAATTGTGTTTGTATATGATGCCCCTGCCGCTAAAGCTGAGGAAATTAAAGAATCGTAAACAACAATAATAAGGCATAAAGAAAGCGGGCTGTACCAAATGGTGCAGCCCGCTTTCTTTTATATCGTTGGTAAAATAAACCTGGCAGCTTCAACCTATGTTGTGGTTGCCAGGCCTTAGCATTGGTTTAATGGAAACGGCCCCTTCTGGCGTGTGGGCGCATACCGTAGCGGTGTTTGCTCCAGTACCTTGTATGCACACTCATGCGCCTTGGCGCACCCCAGTGGTTCCTGCTGCGGTAGGCAGGTATAACAAATGGCCTATGTGGCCTGGCTGGGGCAGTAACACGGCAGCTACAAAACCCAATAACAATGAATGTAAGTAATAGTATGATTAAGTTTTTCATTAAGCGCTAAATTATAAAAGTAAGTTGCTTACCAACTTTTGCCACAAATATACCATATAAACGGTTAAATTTTCAAACATGTGAACAGGATATCTTGCAGGGATGCGGGCATTATCACTAACTTTGCTTATCATGAATAGTACTGAATCAAGGTTACGCGAGCTGCTTGGCAGGGAAATACTGATTATTGATGGCGCAATGGGCACCATGGTGCAACGTTATAAGCTACAGGAGGAGGACTACAGGGGCGATAGGTTTAAGGACTGGCACAGCGATGTGAAGGGCAATAACGATTTGCTATGCCTTACCAGGCCCGATATTGTTAAGGCTATTCATAAGGAATACCTGAATGCGGGTGCCAATATCATTGAAACCAATACATTTAATGCACAGGTGATATCGCTTGCCGACTATGATATGCAGGCACTTGCTTACGAAATAAATGTAGCTGCGGCTACCCTGGCAAGGGAAGCAATAGAAGAATATAAGAAAGAAAGCGGCCACCCTGAAGCTGAATGCTTTGTGGCAGGCGCTATAGGGCCAATGAACAAAACCCTTTCGTTGTCGCCTGACGTTAATAACCCGGGCTACCGCTCAGTTACATTCGATGAAGTTGCTGATGCTTACTATGAGCAGATAAAGGGGCTTATGGACGGCGGTGCGGATATACTGCTTATAGAAACGATATTTGATACGCTGAATGCAAAGGCGGCTATTTATGCAATAAATAAATATTTCAGGGATACTAAGGAGCCAATGCCGCCTATAATGATATCGGGCACCATAACCGATGCATCGGGCCGTACATTAAGCGGGCAAACGCTCGAAGCGTTTTATATATCAGTAAAACACATCAACCCCATCAGCATAGGGTTAAATTGTGCACTGGGTGCCAGCCAGATGAGGCCCCATGTTGAGGAACTCTCAGAAATAGCGTCGTGCTTCGTTAGTGCCTACCCCAATGCGGGCCTGCCTAACGCAATGGGCGAATATGATGAAAGCCCCGAAGAAACAGCGGCAATTATAGCCGAATGGGCTAAGGAGGGCTGGGTAAATATGGTTGGCGGTTGCTGCGGCACTACCCCTGCCCATATAGCAGCCATTGCAAATGCAATGAAAGGGAATGCACCGAGGAATTTACCGGAGCTTGCCGCCTCATATGTTGCATAAGTAAATATCTTAAAGAATTTATTACCACTGTATTAGCCAGGCAAGTGCCAGCTTATACAGTGGTTTTTTATTGTGCTGTGGTTACCCGCTTCCTAAGGGCTAACCGGCCAAACGTGTTTAGTTTTATTTTTATATGTATGTTTTGTGCTCGTTTAGATGCAAGTTTTCTTTATTTTTCCAATTAAAACACGAACAAAATTGTATAAAACTTAAAAAGTTATCAACGTTTTGTTATTTTTATCCCCATTAAGCCAACTTTTTCGAAAAAAAAGCTGTCTTAATACAATGTATAGGTGTGCAAACTGGCGAAACTTAGGGTTTTGCCGGGTTGATAGCCTTACCCAGCATGGGTTGCATTGTTATGCTGTAGTTTATTTTTTGTTCAGAAATTGAAGTATATATGAAACAACATCGCCTTTTAATTCTTTTACTGGTAAGTACTTGTATGTTTTTGGGTAGCACATCTTACGCCCAAATGGTGGGGGATTGTGTATTTCTTCAAGGAAAGTATGTAGAAGTAGGCATAGCCCCTAATGGTGGCTATGGCAGCACTTTACCTGCGCCTGGTGGTTACCACCCTAACATTTCTTCTATATCTTTTTATGACCCGGGTGCGGCAACAACCACATCAAGCACCAGTTTCATTGGTTTCGTTGCCGATTATGGCCGCGATGGATGGACTGTAGGTACCCCTCCTTATTTCGGCGATTTCTACTTGCCGGGCTCTCCACAGGAAGGCTGGGCTATACAGGTTGGCGGCGCATTGTCAAATGCATTCATACCTGCGTTCCTTGCCGGGGGCGCTACCGGCTACACTGGTACGCTGGCGGGCACCAATTTAAGTTATTCATCGTCAGGCGGTGTTAGCAAGGGCGTCTGGAAGGGCAACCAGGGTGCGCTGGCAATAAGGCAAACAACAGTACTTGATACCAATAAATTATATTTTACAGTAAACGTAATATTGAAGAACACTGGTGCAACTACGCTTAACAACATATATTATGTAAGGACAGTTGATCCGGATAACGTAGAAATACTTACCGGCCCGGGCAACTTCTACACACAAAACACAATTAATTACCAATTACCTAACCCGGGCAATAAAGTACTGGTTTCCGCCATTGATACTGTGTCTTCTTACACTACCCATTCTTTCCTTGGCCTTGGCACCAAAGACTGCCGTGCAAAATGTATGTATTTTGACGCTGGCCTTGCACCATCATATGGCCTAGATGTAATGTGGGCCGGTGGCACACCATACACATATGCGGTAGGTACCACTTCTATCAATGACGTGGGCATAGCACTTGACTACAACATAGGCAGCATTGCCCCGGGCGACAGTACTTCCCTTACTTATGCTTATATATTAAACGCGGCATATATTGATAGCGCACTTGATGCTACGCAGCCTGCATTCCTGCTTAACGGCATTTCATTTAGCTCAGGCGACTCTATTAACCTGTGTACTTACAATTTTGATACAGTTACAGTATCAATGGGCAGTGGTGGCTTCTATCACTGGCATTGGGCTCCCGATAGCTTAATTGCAGATACTACTGCAGTTTCTAATGTTATTAATGTTACCGGCATTATTGCCCCATTAACTTATACTGTTACCGGTGTTAATGTATCTGGCGCATGCGATACTGTACAATACTTGCTTACGCTTACACATGATGTTTTCAATATGACTTTACTCAACCCCGATACACTGATATGTTTTGGGGATTCGGTACACACAAGGATAAACGGCCCGTTGCTGCTTAATTATACATGGTCGCCTTCATCTGGTGTTTCCAATACATCGGCGAGGGAGCCAGTTATTTCGCCTTCGGTTACCACCACGTATACGGTTGTGGCGTCATCTACCACATCGGTTTGTACGCCTGTCACACGTACGTTTACAATAAGTGTAAACCATCCACGTATTGATAGCATAACTTTCACCAACCCAACGGTGTGTGGCTATACCGATGGTTCTATTACCTTGTACGGCCTGGAAACGGGCTACCTGGATACGCTGCATTATTCCTTTGGGGGTGTGCCACAGCCACCGGTGCCAGTAGGCGTTTCGTCTTCGCATACCATTGTTGTCCCAGGCTTGGGTTCGGGTGTATACAGCAATTTCTGGGTAAAAGTAGGTCCTTGCCCTACTAACACGGTAGGCCCTGTTACTTTGGTTGACCCTGCGCCGCCAACGGTTTCAGTTGATTCTCATTATATTAAAACCTGTGTGGGTGAAGCGACATTAATACATTCTTATGTTAGCCCAACCGGCATCGCGATGAATTATAGCTGGACGCCACCGGCGTACCTGAGCACCTCTACAGCTGCTGATGTTGTAGTAACGCCTTTGGTTGCAGGTGATGTTACCTATACTGTTACGGTGAACCCTGGTACTAACCCGGCATGTAATACTTTCGATACTGTGCATGTGCACACGCTTGCGCCATTTGTGCTCAATAACCACGACACTGTAATTTGTATAGGCCGTTTTGTACAAGCCAGCATTACCGGCTCTAACGAATACGATTATGTATGGTCGCCTACTACAGGCGTTTCAAACCCATACATCAAGAACCCGACTATTACCCCTGTTGTTACATCGGGCTACGTGGTTACTGCATCATATGCTCATTGCCCTGACCAGAT
>CANBTK010000081.1 GCA_947372365.1 Flavipsychrobacter stenotrophus
CAATTGAAGTTGAGTCGGTAATGGTTGGTGTAACTTTCAGGTTACTGTTGCCAGTGGCCCCCCTTGAGCGGTACACACTTACTACGCCATTCCTTAGGTAGTCGTGCAACAAAAAGCCGCGCAGCGAATCATCGGATGGGTAAAAATTAAACAACAGCGTATGCGGTATGTTTTCGAAATCAATATCATAATCGAAGCTCGTATTTACAGCATAGGTAAACGTATCGGGGTAGGTATAAGAACCAGAATCGAAGCGGTGCGATACTTCTGATACCGTACCATTGGCACGGAAGATAACCCTGTCGGAATCCCGTACAGTGCCTGCTGCTGTTGACCTATCGAAATAGAAGATGTAAGCCTTGTTATAAGTAAGGTGCATACTGTCAATAGCCTGACCGTAACTTGATGTAGTCCTTGTTTTATCTTCTTTTTTACATGCAAAAAAGGCAACAAACAGGCAACCGAGTAAAAGTAATTTTTTCATTTAAAGTTATTTAATTATACATCCTAACTTAACCCAAAAGTAAACAATTAAGGCTAAATGCCACTATCTGCCTACATAGGAGCTTATTCCTCAAAAATAAGCCAATAATCCTTTCTTCCAAACAAATATTTGAGCCTTCCCCCTCCCCCATTCCAAAGGAAATGGGAAGATTCATAAAGCCACTTACAAAAAGCTGAATGGCTTTAAAAATACTGTACCCAGCAAAACGCAGGAACAGCCATAGGCTTACTAGCCCAATTTCGTTTTCAGGTTAGCGTCAATAGCGTCAAGGAATTCTTCGGTATATAAGTAGTGCGCGCCATGGCTTACTTTATTGCCATGTATGCATACCGCGAGGTCCTTGGTCATTTTGCCGCTTTCTACTGTTTCAATACAAACCTCCTCCAGCGCATTAGCAAAACGTATCAGCTCCTGGTTGTTATCCAGTTTGCCACGGAATGCAAGGCCGCGTGTCCACGCAAAAATAGATGCGATTGGGTTGGTTGATGTTGGGTTGCCTTTCTGGTACTCGCGGTAGTGGCGGGTAACCGTACCGTGCGCCGCTTCAGCTTCCATTGTCTGGCCATCAGGCGTTATGAGCACAGATGTCATTAAGCCCAATGAACCGAAACCTTGTGCTACAGTATCGCTCTGCACATCACCATCGTAGTTTTTACAAGCCCAAACAAAGTTGCCATGCCACTTAAGCGCACTCGCAACCATGTCATCAATCAGGCGGTGTTCGTATTCAATATTGGCTTTTTCAAAATCAGCCTTAAATTCCTTCTGGTAGATATCTTCAAATATGTCCTTGAAACGGCCATCGTATTTTTTCAGGATGGTGTTTTTAGTTGACAGGTATAAAGGCCATTTCTTTTGTAAAGCCAGGTTAAAGCAGGAACGTGCAAAGCCCATGATTGACTCATCGGTATTGTACATAGCCAGCGCTACGCCATCGCCCTTAAAGTTGTACACTTCATGCTCTATAGTTTCGCCGTTTTCGCCTTCAAACTTTATCGTCAGCTTACCTTTGCCTTTTACAACGAAATCGGTAGCGCGGTACTGGTCGCCAAATGCGTGGCGGCCTATACATATTGGGGCAGTCCAGTTAGGCACCAGCCTGGGTATGTTGCTCATCACTATCGGCTCGCGGAAAACGGTGCCATCCAGTATGTTGCGGATAGTGCCGTTAGGGCTCTTCCACATTTGTTTCAGGTTAAATTCCTTTACCCTGGCTTCGTCAGGGGTAATAGTAGCGCACTTAATGCCTACGCCATATTGCTTAATGGCATTGGCCGAATCAATAGTTACCTGGTCGTTGGTTTCGTCCCTGTACTCCATACCCAGGTCGTAGTACTTAATGTCCAGTTCCAGGTAAGGGAGGATCAATTTTTCTTTAATATACTTCCATATAATCCGGGTCATTTCATCACCATCCAACTCAACCACAGGGTTAGCTACCTTAATTTTTGCCATATGCTATCAGTTCTTTAAAATGAAGTTTTGAAGGGCTTTTTGCTAAAAGCTGCTCAAATGTAATGAGTTTTTTAAAATAATTATAGCGTTTTACCTACGCTTTGGCTAAATGCCAATCGCACACGTTGCCAATGGATATTTAACAAATACCCGCACCGTCAAAATGTGTTATCATTGGGCGTTCCCATTTTCAGGCCAAAGAGGCATTTTGTTATTTTTATCAGGGATTTGCTGTATGATATAGCGCACCAGCAGGTAGCCGCCAATGCCAAATAGTTCTACCGTTAAACCATGGAAGGGGTTAGACGCAAACGCATCGTTTATCCGCTTGCTCATTTCATCCATTGCCTTGTTATTAGCAACCGGCAAGTTATTTAAAATGCCTTTGCAAAAAAGGGCTATGACAAGTAGCCCACCTGCCACCTCACCAACTATAAAAAGCAGCACCGTAAGAAATGCGAACAGGGTTGAGCTGCGGCCTTTAAATTTTGCCCTCAAACCGTTCCTGTAAGCCAGAAAACCAATAAAAGCAGCATATATTAAAAAAGAGAGCCCCATGTTTAAATTACCTGTTGTGTGTTAGTTATTGTAGATACACGCACCAGCATGATGCATGCAAAAGAAGTGCAAGTTACGTTTTTTAGCCGAAAGCAATTTTTACTTGATGGCATGGAATAGCGGAGCCTACCCTGCCTGCAAACGTTTAAAACAAAGTGCCTTCATTGAGTTTTACATCAAAATCTTTTAGCCCTTTGCCGGTATCACCCTGTAGTTGCAGCTTGCCTTGCTCCGCCATCGCCCTTAAGCGCCAGCCGAGGTAGAGGTCGCCGGTAGGAATGCTGTTTTTCGCCAAAGCCTGGCTAACTAACCGCGATGCCTTTTGGAATTCGCCTGTGCACAAGCCAACAAGTATGTTATCGTAATAGCCGGCATCGCGCGACACTATGCGCTTACCGCCCTCCGATGTGCGCAGGCCTGCATTTTCGTCGGTGAGTTTAGTCCATTCGTAACCATCAACTTCCAGCTCGCCTGCAGTAACGGCACGCGCAAGCTTGCGGGCTTTGACCAGCTCCTTGGGCGATATCTCAGCAATGCTTTTGGGGAAGAACAATTTGCCGTTTTCGTCAAGGAACGGCAGCCCGGCAATATTCACCACCTGAAAACGCCCTTTAAATTTACCCAGGTATTTAATTACCCAATGATAAGTGCAGATATCGGCAGGTATGGGTGCTATCCAAACCCAAACTTTTGCTTCCTCATCCCTGGTTAATGCAAGCACTACTTCCAGCAAACGTTCCATATCATCTACCTGAGCTGGGTTTTTCTCGTTGTTTACCACCTGCTGCCAGAAAGCCGCCCTCATTTCAGAAAACTTCTGCCCCTCTTCTTTGAGCAATGGCCCGACGTTTAATACGTCTTTAACCACCACAACCTGCCCATCCATTGATGGCTCCTGTGTTATGGCTTCATTTAAAGGTGTGGCGGCTAAGTCGCCGGTAACTATGTGGTAAATCATTTGCTGCGATGGCCTTAGGCGGCAAAAATAACAAAAAACGGCTCCTTTTGCCCATCACTGTTATCTGGCAAGGAATTATAAAATTCGGATTAGAGGTATTTTAGCACCCATCACCGGCTAACCTGCACCAGCCAGCCACGCAACGTAAGCCTAAAATAATTACTTTCATGCCCGTTATGAGTGAGTTTGTAAGCATAAAAAACTGGCTTGAAGATGATAAGCCCCGGGAAAAAATGATGCAAAAAGGGGCATCAGCATTAACTGATGCTGAACTGCTTACTATTCTCATTTCAGTTGGCACAAGGGAGCGTTCCGCGCTCGACCTTGCTAAAGATACTCTGGCTTTGGCGCACAACAACCTTCGCGAACTGGGCAGGCTTGATATAAAAGAACTACAGAAAATAAATGGCATAGGCCCTGCAAAAGCAATAACAATAGCGGCTGCAATGGAACTGGGCCGCCGCCGGCAGATGGCGGACAGTGTGGAAAGAACCATCATCCGTAATACAACTGACGCTGTGGAACTGCTTATGCCGCTACTGCAAGACCTTGCACATGAGTGCTTTTATGTAATGTACCTCACCAAGGCTACCAAAATAATAAAAACGGAACTCATGAGCAGTGGCGGGCTGTCGGCCACAGTGGTAGATATACGCATGATACTTAAAAATGCACTTTTATACAACAGCACCCAGCTTATCATTGCCCATAATCATCCTGCGGGCACCATAAAACCCAGCGAACAAGACCTCAGGCTTACCCAAAAATTAAAAGAATCGGCAGAATTAATGGACATCCGCCTGCTTGACCACATCATCATAGCGGGTAACAAGTTCCTTAGTATGGCGAATGAGGGCTATTTTTTATAAAGTAATATCACTTTAACTAAATGAAATTTTATGCCTGCCGTGGGCAAGTGCACTTTTTTTTCATTATACTTGCTGACAAAATATACCCCTGCTTGCAAAAACTGATTTTCCTTCTCGCTTTTATTGGTACATGCCATTCGTCGCTGGCGCAGCTAAGCGATGCCGAGATTAAGCATTACCTTGCCACAACCAAGTTTAAAGTTGATACAGAAGCCAGCGCAGTAGTGCTATACGAGCGCATTACCATTGACATTTACATGGAAGGCCCTTCTACCCTTGAAACCCAAAAGCTGCACCGGATAATAAAAATACTTAAAGATGATGCTTTAAAGGAGGGTAACCTTCACCTCGATATTTATAAAGAACATTATAAGAACTATACCTTTAAAATAGAAGGTAGCACCTACAATTTAGATAATGGTGAAATAAAGGCAACCCAATTACACAACAGTGGCAAGTACAACACAAAACTTACCGATGACTTTTATGAAATAAGTGCGGCCTTGGCTGATGTTAAAGCTGGGAGCATTATTGACTACACCTACACTTTAAAATCGCCGTTTTATTTAGTGCTGCCCGAATGGTTGATACAGGGCAAATACCCTAAGCTAATAACTGAATACTCTATTAGCTATCCACAGGAGATAGAACTTAATGCAATAACCCATAGCCCAATGAAAATGGAAGAATTCCATGATGAAGCTTCAGCCAGGAATTCCCCTAACCCATTTTGCATTTACTTGAATACGACCGCTTTCCAATTTGGCAACTGTTCTTCATACTGGGTAAGAAAAAATGTGCCTGGTAGCAGGGATGAGCCGTTCGTTTGGAACCCTTCTAACCAGTTAGAACGCATGGATGTACAAACAGTAAAGTTCCATATCAACAATGCACTTTTCCTTAATTCGTGGAATACCTACAATCAAAAGTTATGGTCATCGGACCTGGCAAAAGAACTAAGGAAACCCAACGAATACCTGACAGATACTGTTAATGCAATAATAAAAAATGATACAAATGCTGCGGCAAAAGCAAGGTCCATTTTTAGCTATGTAAGGGATCACTTTTCTTTAGATAAAGGAAGCCAAAAGCCTGCCGCCCAGAGCTTAAAACTAGAAAGTGGCATAAAAAAAACTTTTTATGGGCGCGCAGGCAATACAGCTCAGGTGAACGCCCTACTTGCCGCTATGCTGGGGCGTGCAGGGCTGAAAGCTTATTTATTGGCGACGGGCAGTACAGACGAAATACCTGCAAGCCCACAATACCCTATATGGGGCCGCCTGGGTTATTTTGCCTGTGCACTAAGGGTAGGCAATAGTTTTGTACCACTCGATGCCACTGATAGAAACAATGTTTTCGGTATTTTACCCACCCAATATTATAACGGCTACGCCAGGGTTATATCGAAGGAAGGCGCGCCCTTTGAGCTAACGCCCGCCCACCTGAATGATGTAAACACCAGCGCCATAAAAGTGCTAATAATAAACGATAGCACAAAGGAGGTGGAATACACGAAAAAGTTGGGTGTTATTTCTTCTATGAACACGCGTAAATCGCTGGCTGCAAAAGACGAAGGGCTGAAGCCCTTTTTTGAAAAGTTCGTTGCCCAACTGGACGAAAATGCAACAATAAAAAGCATAGGGATAGACAACCTTGGCAAGCCCGATACCAACCTGGTGTTGAAAGTTACCTACACAGCATCATTAACAAGGGGCATCCACGGCACTTTTATTAATACTTCTTTCCCTAAGATACTAACCCAAAACCCCTTTGCTGCTGCAACAAGGGACAACCCTATAGAATTCCCCTGCAAAAGCGACGATTCTTACCACCTTACAATATTGTTGCCTAAAGGCTACCGTGTAGGTGCTACTGGCGGCAACGCTGACATTAGCCTGTACGATGGCGATTTGCAGTACACAAAGGATGTTAGCTATTTCCCGGAAATGAATGCGCTGTCTGTAAATATCAACTACAAAAAACGCAGGGCCAGCTATGAAAGTACATCTTATGAAAAAATTAAAGAGTTTTATAGTGAAGTGATAAAAGAAGAATCGAGGGTTATTGAAGCCAAACCTTAAATGCAGGACACAATAGTTTTTCTGGTTGCCGAATCAAATGCTTTTATTAGCCTCAGGAAAAAAACATACCATATGCGCTCAATATCAATACTTTTACTGGCTATATTTTTACTATCAGATGATATATGCCATGCACAGCCCAGCCAGGCAGATATTAAAGGATGGCTGCTTACACCGAAGTTCAGCATTGATACAGAAGCCAGTGCAGTAGTCCTTTGCGAGCGAACGGATGTTGAAATTTACATTGAAAACGACCGCTACCGGATAAGCAAGAAAGTGCACCAAACAATTAAAATATTTAAAAAGGATGCTTTTAACCTGGCCAACCTGCACTTTCAGTTTCATAAAGATGGCTATGCAAATTGCAGGTTCACTGTTGCAGGCGCAGCATATAACCTGGAGGGTGGCGATGTGAAGGAAACCAGCATCCCCGGCGACGATTTGTACAAAACAAAGTTGAGTAACGACTATGTAGAATTAAGCACTGCTATACCGGGCGTGAAAGAGGGCTGCGTTATTGATTTTACCTATAACCTGAGTACTCCGTTTTATTACGCCTTGCCAGCCTGGGCCATACAGGAAAAGTACCCAAAATTGAAAAGCGAATATTCGATTGCCTACCCTCGCCAGGCCGAATTTGCACCCGTGCTCCAGTCTCAGTTCACACCCAGGGAATTTAAGAACGAAGAAGAGGCGGTTGGTTCTCCAGAGAAATTCGGGCATTTGTCCAGTACAAAAGGTTTTTCCTTTGGCAATTACAGCGCCTACTGGGTAAGAAAGGATGTGCCTGGCATTCAAAACGAGCCTTTAGTATGGAATATGCGCAAGTACCTGGAGCGTATGGAATTCCAGTTGCTGAAATTCATGAGCAAAGAAGCCCTTTTTATGAGTTCTTGGAAAAAGTATAGCTACGATGTGTGGAAAGGAGAGCTGGCTACCGATGTAAGGCGGCCCAACAAATTCCTCTCAGATACGGTAAGTAGCCTGGTACAAAATGACACCGCACAGTTATCTATGGCTAAAAAAATTTATAGCTATGTAAGGGCTAACTTTGATGACGAAAGCCATTCGGTGGCACAGCTCACCAGAAAAGGTAACGGCTACACAGGCATTAAGAA
>CANBTK010000082.1 GCA_947372365.1 Flavipsychrobacter stenotrophus
TTCATAGCGCATGCCACCAGTAAGATTGCTTCGCTACGCTCGCAACGGCTGTGTTTTACTCCCGGTCATTGCCAGGCCCTTCGCCAAAGCAAACTCACAACCTTCCGTAACTCTGTTTCATAGCGCATACCGCTCGTAACTTGCTTCGTTACGCTCGCAAAGACTGTGTTTTAAAAAACTACTTCACCTCAAACCACACCTTATCCTTGTTGTTCCAGGTGCCGTTGTAGTTGATGGTGAGTTCCTCGCCGGGTTTTATATCCCTTACCGTTTCTATATATATAGAATCATCGTCATAGTCCATAAAATATTCGCAGTTGCTGCGGTGGCTGTGGTTGTACATAGGTACCCAGCCCAGGGCCATGCAACACATCTTTTCGCCATTGGGCTGCCATTCAAATATATAATCGTGTAATAAAGTCTGGTCCAGCAGTTTACGGTCAGCATCCGTCATTACTATAACCGGGGCTGTTTCTATAACCGTTTTGGCCTTTATTGCCCCCTTGGTGTATACTCCCCTGCCCTTATTTTCAGATTGCAGCAGGTATAATTGTAGATTTATCATGTTGTTTTACCCTAAAAACTTGCCTCAGCTCACCTGTAATAGCCCCTTATAAATAAAATAATGGTTTTTTTGGTTGCTTTTTATATTTTTACAACCCTAAAGGTACTTATATGAAGTTATTCAAAAGCCTGAAAATTTGGATAGTGGCCGTTCTGCTATGCTCGCCGCTTTTCAGCCTTGCACAATATAAATTTGAAATTAAGCCATTTTTCAGCTATTTCCGCGATATCAGGCGTTGGGAAATTGCTGCAAATTATATTACTACACAAGGTACTTTTAACGGGGTTATACCTATGTACGGGGTTAACAACCTGTACCTGGGCGACACCACCTTAAAAAGGGGCATCATGGCTTCGCCTGGCTTCGGTGGCTCTATAGGCGTTACAGTGCCTTTTGCTGCTACAGGCCACATCAGCGTATGGGCTTTTACCATACACGCTATGGTGAACCAGTACAAATGGACTGACCTTAACGTTGCCAAGAACATAGACAATACCGCAAAAATACCAACATCAAGGCTTAATGCCAGCAGCTTGCAGCTGGGCATACCTGTTGGCATTGATTATAAAATAGGCTGCGATGCCATAGCTACAAAAAGGCTTAAATTCTGTGCAGCTTTCGGTGGCGGCTTCCTGCCACACCTTACCTTTACATCGCTGGACAGCGCTATCAACTCTATACCACCTGAAGCTAACATTGGCTTCAACCCATATGTAAAAGCTGAGGTAGGCATATTCGTTGGCTGGTGCGTTAAAGTACGCGCGATGTACACTATGGGCAATGTGGAGCTGATGAACTCAGGCGCTGCTGTTAACCCTTATACCGATGGCCCATTCAAACTTACTGCTAACGGCCATGCCATATTTTCCCTTATACTTATGCCATTCTCGCACAGGTTCGGAGAATCATCATGGTACAACGACTACGACTCTTACAACTGGAACGAAAAGCTGAACTAACGGCTTCCCGGTTTAACCATATTTATAAAAAAAGATGCCTTCCGGCATCTTTTTTTATTGTAGCACTCAGGCTTCCATAGCCAGCTTGTTGTATTTATTGCGGTACTCAATGGGCGTAAGCCCGGTAACCTTTTTAAACGTTGCCCTGAACGCCTTGGTATCGGTATAGCCTACATCAAACATCACTTCGTTTATGTTCTTCCGGCTACGCTCAAAGCTCCTTTTGGCGGCCTCCACCTTTACCCTTTGTATGTATTCTGATACAGTGTTGTTAGTCACCTTTTTAAACCGCCGTTCAAAGCTGCGCCTGCCAATGGCAAACTTTTCCGCCAGCATATCAATGGTGATTTTATCAGCATAATTTTCTTCTATAAACTCCTGCGCCTTCAGTACTTCTTTGTCTTCATGCCCCTTCTGCCCCGTAAACATCATAAATGCCGACTGGCTTTCGCGGTCAATATCTATCGCAAAGTATTTAGACGTAAGTATAGCCGTATCGCGGCCCACGTATTTTTCCACGAGGTACAACAGCAGGTTCCAATAGGAGTTGGCACCACCGCTGGAGTAGATGTGGTGCTCCTCTGTAATGATACTGCCATCTACCAGTTCCACCTCCGGGAACATAGCCCTGAACTCATTGCCGAAGCCCCAATGGGTAGAACATTTTTTGCCATTAAGCAAGCCCGTTGATGCCAGCAAAAATGCACCTACGCAAAGCGATGCTATCTCCGCCCCCTTTGCATACTGCCCTACCAGCCATGGCACTGCAGCCTTGTTCATTTCCACCGCCCTGGCCATATCGCCGCTAAGCGCAGGCACTACTATAAGCCCGGCATCAGTTACTTCGCCCAACAGCTTATCGGTATGCACAGTAAACAGGCCATTGTTCAGCTTCACATCTCGGGTAAGGCCTACCAATTGTACATTGAACAAACGCTCTTTGCCTGCCGACTCCAGAAACTGGTTCACCGCATTAAACATGTAGTGCGGGTCGGCGACAGCCTCTATCACTGCCGTTTCAGGGACTAGTATTGACACGTTTTTCATAAAACAAATATACATGAACATGATGTCGCAATCAACCTGTTTAATTGTCATTTTTACGCCTCGGAAAAAACAAATTATCAGGCCACCTTTGTGTGGTTACCCATTGGGCCTGGCACATTGAGCTATAACCCATGGCGTGCCCAAAGCCAAAATGACGAGCCTTTACCCATACTTAACTTTCAGCGGCAATTGCCGGGAAGCCATGGGCTTCTACAAAAGCTGCATTGGCGGCAGCCTGCGCATGCAGCCGGTAGGCGATTCGCCCATGGGCAACAAATTACCGGGTGTGCTCAGGGATTATATACTGCATGCCACACTAACACAGGGGGCGCTGGTAATTATGGCTTCGGACATGGTGCCCGATAGCGGGCTGGTACGTGGCAATTCGGTATCCCTTACCCTTAATTGCAGTAACGAAACCGAAATAAGGGATTGCTACCACAAACTGGCAGAAGGTGGGCAGGCCACCCATCCGCTTGATTATACTTTTTGGGGTAGCCTCTTCGGCAGCCTTACCGACAAATATGGCAACCACTGGCTGCTGAATTATGATAAGGGCGAAAAATAATCAATCAGAATTTACCTTTGTGTAAATAACCACCAACCTAACAGCAGCTTATGGCAACCTTCAGGGCTACCCTCTTTCAAAGTGGCAAAACCGCTACCGGCATAGTAATACCACCCGAAATTGTAGAACAGCTTGGCGCAGGCAAAAAGCCGCCGGTACTTGTAACCATAAATGGCTATACCTACCGCAACACCGTTGCTGTTTATGGCGGCGAGTACATGGTAGGCGTAAGCGCCGAACACCGGAAGGGTGCCGGCGTGGAAGGTGGCGATGTAATAGAGGTAACCCTGGCGCTGGATACCGCACCCCGCGTGGCTGAAGTACCTGAAGGCCTGCTCAGCGCCCTTATTGCCCACCCACAGGCGAAAGCCGTTTTCGATGCGCTTTCATACAGCAAAAAACAGGGCATCACCTTACCCATAAAAGATGCCAAAACCGAAGAAACCCGCGAACGCAGGATTGAAAAGGCAATAGCCCAGCTTAAGGAGGGGAAAATATAACAAACGCCTGCTTTTGTTGCTACGCAATTCGCGTTTACATTTGCTGTATGCCTACACAGAAACGCATAATAGCCACCCTTTTGTTGATGCTTTGCTGCATAGGCACGCAGGCGCGGTTCCGGCACAAGCACAAAGCCCGGGGCATAGCCAGCTATTACAGCAATAAGTATGAAGGTAAGAAAACCGCCAATGGCGATGTATTCACCAACCGGGGCTATACAGCAGCCTCTAACAAGTTCAGGCTGGGTGCATATGCCCGGGTTACCAACCGCAGCAATGGCAGCCATGTTTATGTGCGCATTAACGACCGCATGGGCAACGACAAGCGCCTGATAGACCTTACTGTTGCCGCCACGGAAAAACTAGGCTTTAAGCAACAGGGCACTACCCGTGTAAAAGTAAAAGTTGTAAAAGCCCGGAAAGGCAAAAGGCACATAAGGCGGCAAGGCTAGCCCACAAAAAAAGGCAGAACCATAGCCCCGCCTTTTGAAAATTCAATTTAAAAATACCTGGTGTTACATAAAACCCGTGTTGTTCAGGGCAACCTCGAGGGTTGCACCTACCCGGCAATGTCATTGACTTAGCGTTTCTTGTGTTTTAGTTGCGCCTTTGAAATCTTGAATGAACTGTAAATTGCGGCTTTGCGCCTCTGCGTGAAACTTTTATCTCCTTAAGTCAATGACATTGCCCTACCCGGTGTTGTAGGAAACTATTGCACCACCACTGAACGCGTAGCAATGACGCTGCCACCGCTTTGCAGCGACAGTACATAAGCCCCCTTGGCTATGCCATGCAACGGCAATGCTATTTCCTGCATGCCGCTTTTCAATGTGTTATTTTGTGCAGTAACCTTGCGGCCTGCCATATCATAAAGCTCCACCACAACATGCTGCGCTGTAGCTGCGCTTACCTTCAGGTTTACCATACCCGATGCCGGGTTAGGGTAAACTGCAGCCAACTGCACGCCATCATTTACCGAGGTAACTTCCTGCACACCAAGGGTACAGAAATTTTTGCGGGCGAAATATACTTTGGCGGTATTGTTGCGGCCATCGCTCCAGGTAGCATATACCTGGCACTGGGTGCGCACCGAGCGGTTGTAGTCGCCAAAAAATAATGAACTGCTGCTGGTGTTAGCGCCATTGGCTAAATACCGGGTAGGCAGTGCCGATGTAAGTATTGGCCCACCAAAAGTAGCGCCATTGTCAACCGAGCCCAGCTGGTAGTACCAGGTAGAATCAGCGCCTGTGAGCGCGGATACCGATATGGTTACATTATTGCCTGCGGCAGCAACCGTTGGCATAAGCGTAGGCTGGTTGCCAAAGCGTTTGTTCAGCGTATCGGGCACGCTCCATGTAGCGCCTGCATCGGTAGAATGTGAATAATAGGAAACGGCAGTAGTACCCGGAAAATCGCTCCAAACCACATGTACATTATTGCCCGTACCGGTGCTGCCATCAACCGACATATTCACTGCGGCGTTCTCCCTGTTATGGAACACATAGCTGGGCCCTGCGGGGAAGATGGTCGAGGCATTGGCTATCACCTGGCTACTACCAAATGATGTGCCGCCATCAGTTGATGCTACGTGCCTTATCTGGCTGTTGTCAATATCAGCAAAGCTCATGTGCAGTATCCCGTTTTTATCTACTTCCACATTGCCAAACTGTGTGTTGCCCATGTAGGCTGGTACAGCATTGCCAAATGTATCAATGCCCGGTATCAGCCTTTTAATGCCCTCGTAGGCTGATGCAGTGCCAGCAGGGAAGCAAACAAAACTGCAATAAACATTGCCCTGGTGTGCGCCGCCGCTGTTATCAACAGCAAGCCATTCACGGTCGGTAATACCATCCATAAATGGCAGCGTATTACCCGATGCCAGGTCTATGGCGCCCCGGCCTATAAAATGCTTGGCGGTAACGCCCCACGTCTTCCCGCTATCAACGCTTGAAGCCCAGTTAAGGGAGAAGTAACCTGTATCGAATGTGGATGGCACAGAAAGGTATATCCATGAATAATAAAGCTTGCCGTTCTTATCCCATGCAAATGCCGGGTCGCCACCACCTGCTGCAAGCTGGCCCGGGAAGTCGCTATTCAAAACCGCAATACTGTTGAAGGTGCTTTTTGCCCAGGTAACACCACCATCTGATGAATAGTAGATAGGGAAAACCAACCCACCCGATGACTGCTGCATAAAGCTGAGCACTACCAGGTTGCTGTCGGTAGGGTTGTAAGCAACCGAAATTTCGCCCTCGCCTATGCCGCTGGGATTGGTGGATACGCGCTGGTCGTATCCGATAGTTGTTTTTTCTTCTTCCTCGCCTGCCCACGCACCAAGGGCTTCTTTTTGCAGGTGGAATTTCTCCCGCATCATTTCCTTCAGTAGTTCTTTTTTCTTCTGTACCCGCTCGGCTGTCTGCGCATACGAGGCAGTGCCTGCGAGGGTTAATAACGATAGGATGGCAACGGTAAATTGTCTAGTAGAAACTTTCATTGTAACTGGTTTTACGGGTTTGAGATGATAGAATAATTATTGGTGCTTTGAGGTATCAGGCAAATGAAAGCCTTTTTCTTTGAGTGCCCGTTGCAGCAGCATTTTCTTGGTTGCCTGCCGTTGCTTTTCGGTTGGGGTGGGTGTGGGCTTTACTGCTGGTTTCCTCTTTTTATGCGCCGCAGCCCTTGCCTTGTGCGGCTTGGGGGCGCGTGCGCTATCCTGGGCAATTGACAAGCCACTAACGGCCATCAGTGCTACACAAACAAAAACTATTAAACCCGTTTTTTTCATTGATTGATAAAATTAGGTAAGTTGCACAATATGGCTGGGGGGATATTTGTTAATGTATAAGTTAAAAATCATTTGCCTGCCACCGCTGCATCTTTGCGCAATTTGTACACCCTCATTATAGTACTCTTCTGCACTTTTACTTCGTAGGCCACTTCGGGGTAGCCAAAATCATCGGGGTGAAAACGAAAGTTGGTTATGAAATAACGGGCACTGCCCTCGTCGGTAAGCCGCACTCTTTTCTTCTGCGCCTCAGTTAACAAACGGCAACCGTTAACGATAGGTGCATCGGAATTAAAAATATTGATAACGGCAGCTGTATCGTGTGCCAATATGTAATCTATAGCTTGCTTTGTAGAGCAGCCCCAATACTCCAGGTCGTAGTGCGTGCGCAAGTACTCTTTATCGTGGCTCACCAGGTTATTGAAATAGACTTGCTGAAACGGGTGGTACTTCACCATAAAAAAAGCCACTACGCCAAACTGCCACAAACAAAGCCACCGCCCCACAGCTGTTCCGGTTACCGTTGGCAGGCTGTTTATTGCGTACAAGCCAAGCATAATAAATGGCGGGTAAATAAAGTACAGGTGCCGCCAGTCGTCTATGACTGCTGAATGGGTAATGATAACAGCCAGCACTGGCAACAAGATAAGCGCCAGGTAAAACAAAAAGTGCACGAAGTGGGTATCGGCCAGTTGCACCAGCGGCTGCCTTACAAACAGCACTACTATTTTATACCCACCATAGCACCCTGCCCAAAGCCAAAGTACCGGCACTGTTATAACAAACCACACAGGCAAATAACTGGCAGGCAAATTCATACCATTTACGTACCCGCCACAAAACAAAACATTGCCGTCCCAGAAAACGCTGGACAGCCCGTGAATCGCAGCTACAAAGTTACCTATGGGGTTAGCCCATAAAAAAGGCCAGCTGGCGTAAAACATAGCACAAAACCCTGCGATGAAAACAGAGCAATTAATGGTTATTGCCTGCTTAACACCTGCTGCATGCCAGTTGCGTATGAGGCCAACCAAAAAAACAAAGCCAACACAGGGTATAAACACAAGGCCTATGCCCCGTATAGCCGCTCCATAACCCACAGCAATGCCCGCC
>CANBTK010000083.1 GCA_947372365.1 Flavipsychrobacter stenotrophus
TTTACGAAAAGCGATGAATCTACAGCCCTGGCCTTCCCTTCACTATCCACAGTTGGGGTATTGTTACTGTTAAAGTCAGTTATCTGTGTTTTTACCCCCAGGCCCAGCTTGCCATTCTTGGTAAATAACGGGTCGGTATAATCGGCCCAGGAGGTGAGGGAACGGTTATAACCCTGGCCCGGCGCCGACTGGCTGATAGGGTAATTAGGGTAAATACGCGATGCGCTATCGTTTACAGTATAGTAGTCGCTGTACCTCTTTACTTCAAAATCGCTATAGGTTGCGTCAACGGTCAGTTCTTCATCTTTCTTTTTGAATTTGTGCTTGTAGTCAATTGCTGACGATATTGAAACCGGCTTGCCATCTGTTGCGCTATACCTGTACTGGTGGAATACCGGGTGGGCAGGGTCGTTATAGATATTGTAGTTAGAAGCATCGGTATAACCAAAGTCCATAAAATTGATGTTCTCGGTTATGGTTATGGAGTTAAACTTATTGGGGTCATAGGTTGCGCCAATACTGTTAAACGAGCCATTAAAATGGCGTGGGGAATGTTCATAGGTATGGTAGGTGGTATCCGGGCCCTTACGGTCGGTGGTAATATTGTTGTAGGTGTTGTTAATACGCACACTTGAATTCATAAATGCCATCCATTTGCCTTTGCGGATGTTCAGGCCGAAATTGCCATTGTATTTGTCGCGGGTACCGGCACCCAGGGTAAGGTTACCATTAATACCCAGGCGGCCATCTTTCTTGGTAACAATATTGATGATACCTGTAGTGCCCGATGCATCGTATTTAGCGGATGGGTTGGCTATTACTTCTACATTCTCAATGCTGGATGCAGGCAGGCTCTGTAGCGCCGAATTAACATCAGACCCCAGTAATGTGGCAGGCTTCCCGTCTATCAGTATAGTTACGCCGCTTTTGCCGCGCAGGCTCACATTGCCGTCTGCATCAACCGACACCGAAGGCACGTTCTGCAATACATCAGTTGCATTGCCACCGGCACTGGTAATGTTCTTTTCTACATTAAACACCTTCTTGTCCACTTTCAGCTCCATTGCTGCCTTCTCCCCTATTATGCTTACTGTTTTAAGCGTTGACTCGCTGGTAGCAATTTTTATGGGGCCCAGCCTGCGGTCGGGCGTATCGGTACTAACGCTAACGCCTATGAACCGGGTTGTAACCCCAATAGACTCTATGCGTAAGTAAAAACTGCCCGTGCCTGTTGGCGAAATGCTGAACGTACCGTCATCTTTCGAAAGGTCGCCATTCACTACGCTGGAATCACGCCTTAGTAGCGTTACGGTAGCGTAAGAAACTGGTTTGTTCTTGCTGTCGGTAAGTTTGCCTGATATGGAGCCTATGTTATTGACACTGGAGTGGCCGGTTCCGCCGGTTTGTGCATATGAAAAATGGCACGCTATTGAGAACAATGCGATTGCCAAAAATGTGAGAGTAGCTTTCACCTAATAATGTTAAGGTACAAAAATCTGTTAAATATGCGAAAGTGTAATTTTTGAAATAATAAAGTATTGTTAATAGCGGCACCCGGGTTTAGCTGTTTCGGCTTGTTTAGGAGCAAACCAGGTTTTAAAAATCATAATGCTTACCAGCCAATATTTTCCTGTAGGTACATCCTTTTGCCTTCAACATTAAACCCAAGTGGCTAACCAACTTTTGAAAAAAAATGCAATTATAGCACTAACCATACGCCTTTGCGCTTCAGGTGCAGTTTATGCTTTTCTATTTTAAACTCGTTGGGGTAAATAGGGTTGCTAACGCTCACCACTTTCTTGCCATTAACAACGGGTGGGCTAAAGGCAGGCAGGTTGGCCATTACATTGCAGGTTTCATCAAATACAATAGCCGCAGCCCGGGCATTAATTTTAATGGCTTTCCCTTTGCCTCCCTCTTCTGTACTGCCGCTGCAGCCTTCGTACGAAAATGCGCAGGTACGGCCGTTATCATCAACAATTATGTTGTAAACGCCAAGGTTATAATACCCGTCGGGCAGTTGCAGCAGCAGCTTCTTCAGTTTGCGGTACAAGTGCTCTTCAAAGGGCACATTAAAAACCGGCTGCCCGTCTTGTATATGCTTACCCTCCAGTTGTATGGGGTAGCCGTTTGTTTTGATGATTTTCGCTACGCCTTCATCCTTGCCGGGTACATTTACCTCTATCGTATCTGTTGTGGCATTGCTGTATGTAAACTTTCTACCGCAAAGGTCCACTATGCCGTGGCTGTTAACGGCATATTTTTTACTGCCACCCTTTTGCGCATGGGTTAGGGAGGGCAATAACATAATGAAGCCCACTAAGCTGAGCGCTACCCATGCTAACACCCTAAAGGCGCGCCTACCCACTTTTCTTGCCACTGGCATTACCATTGATTCCTGACTATTATTTTTTTAGATTGGCTACAGTGCAAATATTATTAAAGTTCAGCACTTTACAACAATTTCATGCTAACAATATAAAAACCGCCCCGGAATTGCTTCCGGGGCGGCAGTGCTATGGGGTATAAAATTCAACGGCAGGTAAACGCGGTTATGCCATTGGTTGTTTCCCTCGGGTAGTAAAATAGCTGGGTACCACACAGGCGGCATTATAGCTCCACCCAGGTTTTGCCTGATTTCACATAAACTTTGTGGTTTTCAACTTTTACCTGTAACCCAAGCCAGGTGCCGCCAAACAAGCTGCTGGCACTTATCACCTTCTTGCCTTTAACAACAGGGGGCTGCCACTTAGGGAATGCTGCCAATTCATTACAAATCCGGTTGAACAGTTTTTCCTCTACTTTCTTTTCAAGCTTTATGGCTTTGGCTGGCTGGCTATTGTCTTCCAGTTTGCTGCCATTTATGCCCTGGTAGGTAAAACCGCAGCCCTTGCCCTTTTCATCAACAATAACATTGGCAATTCCCAGGAAATAAAAGCCATCTTCGAGGCCTAAAAAATCGCCCTTCATTTTTTGGCATAAATACTCAACAGGTGAGCCGTTGGCATCCATAGCAGGGTTCATGTCCAGTATCGGCCTGCCATCCATTTTTAGAGCGTGTGGGTCTTGCTTAACAATCTTTTTCACCATTGTCCCATCTTCCATTTCCACCTCTATGGTATCGGCATCGGCCCTGCTGAATTCAAACTGGTTATTACCCAGCCTTACAAACCCAAACTTATCTGCGGTGAAATTCCGGGCTATTACCTTTTGCGAAAAGCAGATAAACGAAACCAAGGCAAGCGGAATTAATACCAGCATTTTAAATTTTGCAACTGTACTTGATTTTCTTGATAGCATAACGATTCGGTTTTTTATGGGTGAACGATTAAATGAATGTGCTATAACGGGCGATGTTTGCAACAAAGCCTGCTCTATAAGGAACTGCCCATATTGCCGGGGGGGCAGAGCCGACTCCCTGTCAGCCTGATACTCGTGTACCGTAAGCAGGCGGTTGTTATACAGGTAGGCAAGCGGATGGAACCAGAATGCAGCGCGCGCCAGCTGCATGAGCAATACGTCGGCAAAATGGCCAAGCGTGGCATGCCTGCGCTCGTGGGCTATAACTGTTTGCCATTCCTCTGCGCTATACCTGGCCCTGCTCTCTACAAAAACGGCTTTCAGAAACGAAAAAGGGGTATGCGCCTGCCCTGTTTCTACTATCATTAGCCCATCTTCATAGCTTATGGTTCCGGCTTTGTACAACCGTATTAGCTTAAAAGTATCAATAGCCAATATTACCAACACCACCAGCACACCGGCAACGTAAGCCCACAACCACCAGCTGATGTGCTCATTTAGCGATGATGCCGATGCCGCCGTAACAATGTTTTGCCGCACTTCCGTTACCCGCTGCACAGGCTGCAGCGCAGGCAGCTCATACATTTTCGCCGAACTGCTATCCCATAGTGGCAGCAGCAGCCCCAGCAGGAAGGTACCCAGCAGGTATAGCCTGTTGTAGGCATGGTAGGTTTCCCTGCGCAGGAAAACATCAAAAAGCACAAGGCTTATCAGCCATATGGCGGTGGTGTTGATGAGGTATTGTAGCATGGTTTGGCGTTTTATAAATGGTTAGGGCATAGCTAACAGTAGCTTACTTTACTTCCACCCAATTGTCAATTCCACTTAATTCATATAGTTTATGTTGCTCCACCTTAAAATGGTTCCAGAATTGAGGGCATTGATAAGTAGCTGTAACTTTTTTGCCGCCAATAGTACCCGGTGTGAACCTGGGCGCATCTTTCATCAGTTGGTCCACCCTTTTGTGAATGGCATCCTGGTTCTCCTGCGGTATCGCAGCAAAGTATTTTTCACCAGTATTTCTTAATAGCCTCCCAGTTGTGCCTGCCTGTGGCCCGCTGGTTATGGTTACAGTAATTTCCGGGTCCGGCTTCTTTGAAACCTCTACCTGTGCGGGTTTTATAGTTATAATTTCCTCTTGCCTGCGGCTTCTTTTTACGTCTTCAAAATTAAAGTAAGCCACTTCCCCTTTTTCGTCTATAAGTATGTTGGAGATATCCAAAGCATACATGCCGTCATCAAGGGCTGCGAGTTCAGCTTTAGCGTTGTTAATGATGTAGGCCCTCAGGTTGCCTTCGCTCCCGGTAAATACAGGCCCTTTATCTACGTTTTGCGGTATGGCTTCCCCATTCAGTTTTACCGGTTTCGGCGACGTAACAATTACTTGTTGTATTGCAAAGTTATCACCCACATTTTCTTTTTTAAGTGTATCAGTTACCGGCTTCGAAAGTTCAATGGTATTGCCCATGTAGGTTACCTTATCCCCTTTCTTTTTAAATTCCTTTGATAGGCTGCTTTTGGTGAAGCAGGTTACACATACCATTGCCAATGGCACAAATACAAGCATTTTGGCCCTTGCGGCTTTGTTTGATTTTCTTGTAAGCATGAGTATACGTTTTTTTATGGGTGAACGATTTAAAGAATGCGTAATTATTGGTGCGCCCTGTAGCAGCGCCTGCTCTACCAGGAAGGTGCCATAAACCTTTGGTTGCGCGGCAGATGCGTTATCAGCCTGGTATTCGTGCACCAGAAGCAGGCGGTTATTATAGATGTACACCAGCGGGTGGAACCAGAGCACTATGCGGCTCACCTGCATCAGCAACAGGTCAATGAAATGCAATAAAGTAGCGTGCCTTTTTTCATGAACCAGTATCATTTCCCACTCTGCGGGGCTATATTGGTTTTTGCTGCTCACAAACAGTACATTAAGCATTGAAAAAGGTGCATGCTCTTTGCCAGTATATACTATAGCCCAGCCATCGGCGATAGTTTTGCTGCCCCTTCGGTAGTAGTTGGCAACCTTGGCAATATCCACTACAAGAATTGTCAATACTACCAATGCACCTAATAGGTAAATTGCCAGTAGCCACTCTTCGCCACTTATTGATTGGGTGGCCGGCACTGAAGCTGCCACAATTGTTTGCTTTACCCTTATTACCTCATGCAGCGGCTGGCTTAAACGTTCGCCATATAGCTTTTCTACCTTATTGAATTGCAGTAAAGGAAGCACTGCGCCCAGCAAGAAGGTGAACAACAGGTAAAACCTGTTATACCCATGGTAGCTTTCCCGGCGCAGGAAAACATCGAACAGGAAAAGGCTTATCAACCATATTGCTGAGGTATTCAAAAGGTGCTGTAGCATGGGTTATTTCTTTTTGGGGGTATCCAGTGTTTTCATTAAATCATTCAGTTCCTTTAAGTTAATATCCTCGCTCTGCACCAGGAAGCTGACCAGCTTGCGCGGTGAGCCGCCAAAGTACTTTTCCATCAGGCTTTGCACCCCATGCTGCGCATATTCATCCTTAGCTATTACCGGAAAGTACTCATAGGTTTTGCCATAGGCTTTGTGATCTACAAAGCCCTTTTTTTCCAGTATCCGTACTACCGATGAAATGGTGCTGTGCGGCATATCGGGGTCGCCCAGCTTTTCTATAATGTCCTTCACCAGGCACTTGTCCAGTTGCCATATGATGTGCATCACTTCCTCTTCGGCTTTCGTAAGGGTTTGTAATTGCTTATTCCGCTTCATAACGTAAAAGTACGTTACAAAACTGAAAAACCAAATTTTATTTTTAAACCCATCAAAACTGTAAGCAGCTCGCCGAAAAACCGAAAAATTGCGTATATTCAAGTATTGCGGCGGCGCAGTATGCTGTTAATGCCACTAAACGCCCATTGCAACCACCATGAAATACATTATTAACTACCGCAGGCCTTGTGCCATAGCGGTTATGCTTATACTGCTTTATATTTCGCCTGCAATTGCGCAAAGCGAAGGCAGCACCCGCATAGATTCGCTTGAAAGCCTGCTTATTAAAGCCAACGAGGACACTAATAAAATAATACTGCTCAACAGCCTATCGTATGCATACTACAACATAAGCCCTGAAGAAGGTGCTGGCTATGCCACTGAAGGGCTTGCCCTTGCCCGCAAATTAAAGTGGAAGGCTGGCGAAGCCATGTCGTGCAATAACCTGGGCATTAATTACAAAGCCAAAGCAGACTACCCACAGGCCTTGCGGTATTACCTTGATGCCCTTGCCATAAATGAACAACTGAACAATAAAAAAAGCATAGCGGGAAACCTCGCTAACATAAGCAACGTTTACCAAAACCAGGGCGACTACCCAAAGGCCAAAGAAAACCTGCTAAAAGCCATGAAAATAAACCAGGATATTGGCAACAAAAAAGGCATTGCCAACAACCTTGAAAACCTCAGTAACCTCTTTGAAAGAGAGGATGATTTTGTAAAGGCACTTGCCTACTCGCAGAAAGCGCTGGATATCAATAAAGAACTGGGCAACAAGAATGATATAGCTACAACGCTTGGTAATATTGGCACCATATACTCTTCTATGAACGATTTCGGGCAGTCGCTTGCCTATAGTTTTATGGCACTGCGCCAGTTTACCGAAAGCGGCAATAAAAACGGGCGGGCATTTTGCCTGGGCAATATAGGCGAGGTTTACTACGCTATTGCACGCAGGCCCGATGGGGTTGTGAAACCTGACAGCCTTATTTCAAAAAACCGCAGGGTTGACCTGCAGCAAGCGGTACTGTACTTAAACCGTGCCATTGAAGCCAGCCGAGAAACGGGCTTCCTGAAAGGGGTAATGAAATTCAGTAAAACACTATCGAAAGCCTATAGCCTGTCAGGCGAGGATAAAAAAGCGCTGGTGGCTTTTCAGCAGTATGTTGATATACACGATTCTATCTTTTCCGCCGACAACAACAAACAGATGAAAGTGCTGGAAAACAGGCATGATAAGGAGCTAAAAGACCGTGAATTACTCAACAGCAAGCTGGACGCTGAGCGCAAACAAAAGAACATGTACATCTTTATGGGTGGCATGGCAGTGCTGCTCGTGGTACTGGCCTTCTTGTGGAAAGAACGGAAAAAATCGGAATCGCTGTTGCTGAATATACTACCTGCTAAAATAGCCGGCCGACTGAAAATGAAAGAACACCCTATTGCCGACCATTTTACGAATGTCTCTATCAT
>CANBTK010000084.1 GCA_947372365.1 Flavipsychrobacter stenotrophus
ATGAAAGACTTACAACTTATTACTTACGACTTACGGCTATCAATATGAAAATCAGCGTAAATACAGAAATTGCCCTTACCTACCTGTCTTCCCGCAAGAAGCAAACCGTTATTGCGTCCATGGGCGTTATGTTCGGTATTTCTATGTTCATATTCATGCAGTCGCTCATGAAGGGCACCAACGACTATTTCGAAAAATCATCATTCAGTAGCACATCACACATAAGGCTCTACAGCGAAAACAAAGTTGCGGACGCGCACATGCTGACTGATTTTATTAAAGATAGCTCGGTGAAAATGCTCACCAACCCCAAGCAGCTCAAACAAAGCCAGGGGCTGAATAACCCATACGGTATTATAAAAAACATAAAGAAAAACCCACAGGTTGTGGCTGTAACCCCACAGGTGAGCGCAATGGTTATTTACAGCAGCGGCAGCGTAACGCTCAATGGCACGGTGGCTGGCGTGAGCATTGACGAAGAAGATAAAATGTTTGATGTGCAAACCAATATGGTAGCCGGCAACCTGCACGACCTTAACAGGGTAAATAATGGCATACTGATAGGCAAGGGCATAGCAGACAAACTGAGCCTGCATGTAGGCGATAACATAACCGTGAGGGCAGGCGTAGGAAGCCCAATGATAATGCGCGTGGTAGGCATATACGCTACCACCATTAAGCAGATAGACGAAACAAAATCGTATGCCAATATTGTGCAGGCGCAAAACCTGCTGGGCAAAGACCGAAGCTATGTAACCGACATAAAAATAAATATTGCCAACTATAACGACGCACCAAAAATAGCCCGCGAACTGGCTACCATAACAGGATACAAAGCCGAAGACTGGGTGCAAAGCAATGAGCAATTGAAAGCCGCATTTAAGATAAGGGCTATCATCCTCAATTCGGTAATTGGCGTCATATTGCTGGTAGCCGGCTTTGGCATCTACAATATCCTGAATATGACCATCTATGAGAAAATAAAAGAGATAGCCATACTTAAAGCAACAGGCTTTTCAGGCCCATCGGTAATCAGTATCTTTTTGCAACAGGCTATTTATATCGGCATCATGGGGGCAATAGTGGGTATTATATTCGGCTTTGGCATCACCTTTATGGTATCGCGCATCTACATAGGCGCAGGCACGCTCAAATACCTGCCGATGTCGTTTTATGTACCGCACTATATCGAAGCCGTTTGTTTTGGCGTATTAACTACTATAGCAGCAGGCTACTTCCCTGCAAAGAAAGCATCACAAGTTGACCCTGTAACCATAATAAGAGGATAATGGATAACGTAGCACTAAAAGCAACAGATGTAACCAAGTACTTCCACGACCCGGTTACGTTCCCTGTGCTGAAAAAAATAAACCTGGAGGTACTGAAAGGCGAGTTTGTTTCCATTGTGGGCAAGTCCGGCTGCGGTAAGTCAACACTGCTTTATGTCTTATCCACCATGGATAGGGATTATGAAGGCACGCTGGAAATAAACGGCATTCAAGTAACAGGAAAATCTCTTAATGAACTGGCATACATCCGCAATTCGTCAATAGGCTTCGTATTCCAGTTCCACTACCTGCTGCCCGATTTTACGTGCCTTAAAAATGTGATGATACCAGGCCTCAGGCTGGGTAAGCTATCGGCTAAAGAAGTAGAAGAAAAGGCTTACGAAAAACTGAAAATGTTTGGTGTGGAGGAGCTTGCCTTAAAGAAAGCCAATAAACTGAGCGGCGGCCAGCAGCAGCGCGTTGCCATTGCCCGTGCCCTTATTAACGACCCCGCCATTATAATGGGCGATGAGCCTACCGGCAACCTCGACTCTAAAAACACCCGCATAGTTTTTGACCTCTTCCAGCAGCTGACCCAGGAGTACAACCAGACAATTGTAGCCGTAACCCACGATGAAGATTTTGCCCGCAGGTCTGGCAGGATAATAGAAATGGCTGATGGTGAAGTGGTAAAGTAGGAGAAGGCAATACGGGCTTCCCAACAATAGCCCAAAAAAAATAGCCAGATGCCCGCTTGTGAAACCTTAATTGAATTAGGTGGTTTTTCCGTAAATTTGGTTTGTAATACTCGCTCAATATGACTGCGCTGGAAATAAAATCACTGAGGACAGAGGTGAAGCAACTTATAGAAGAAGCTGATGTGGATGCTCTGAAGGCTATCTACTCCATGTTCAAAATATCGAAAGGCGATGATTGGTGGGACACTATATCCGCTGGCGAGAGAGATGCCATAGAAATTGGTTTGGCGCAATTGGAGAAGGGGGAAGGCATCCCACATAGCGAGGTTAAAAAACTATATCCCCAATGGTTTGCGAAATAATATGGTCGCCCAAGGCTATTGCCACCTACATACAGATATTAAAATATTTAGAAACAGAATGGACACGCAAGGAAGTTAACAATTTCATTACCCGTGTTGAAGGCAAATTGCAGACGTTACAAATGCAGCCTAAAATTGGTAATCAAACCAGTAAAAACCCTGCCGTTTTCCGCACCCTCGTCCACAAGAAGATAACCGTTGTTTACAAATACAAACCGTTGAAAAAGGAGATTGAACTCATCACCTTTTGGAATAACCAACAGGACCCCAAAAAGCTGAAATTTTAATACCCCTCGGAAGTAAGCCAGTTATCCTCGAAAAAAGAAACGGTTGTTAAAAAAATGCCAAAAGCAATTTGGCATTTTTTATTTACGAAATAATTCGTAGGTTTGCTTACGAAATAATTCGTAGGCAGATAATGAACAACGAGAAAATAAAGCCCACAAGCAGCGAACTGGAGATACTGAATATACTCTGGGCAAAGGGGCCAAGCACAGTAAGGGAAATACATGAAATACTTACACAAAATAAGGAAGCTGGCTATACCACTACCCTTAAGCTGATGCAGATAATGCATGAAAAGAAAATGGTGAAAAGGGACGAAACCAGCAAAAGCCACATCTACATTGCTGATGTATCGCAGGAAAAAATGCAGGGGCAGATAGTGCGGGGGATGATAGACGGCATTTTTAACGGCTCCGCATCCAGGCTGGTTATGCAGGCCCTGGGCAACCATAAAACAGACACCAACGAGCTGAACGAAATAAGGAAATACCTGGACGAAATAGAGAGGAAAAATTCATCGGTTAAAATTCCAAAAAAATAAATTCCAAATTCCCAAAGGGGAAAATTAAAAAAAGGAAAACCTCAGAGGGGCAAATTCAAAATTCCGAATTCTTACCAACTTAAAAACTCAAACAAAAATCCTGAAAAGGGATTTTACCGCAATGAAAAATTAACTAGTACCTAAAGTAACCAGCCACCACTAAAACCAGCACCATGAATACATCTTCCATACCTTTCCTCCTTACCAATTCGCTCGCATGGGCGCTCCTTTATTCGCTTGCGCAAGGCATGGTAGTATATGCCTTCCTGTTTGTATTGCTAAAGGCATTAGGCGGGGTTACCGCTCGCACTAAATATGCCCTTTCAGTAAGCGGCATGGCAACCGTTTTTGTATGGTTCGCCTACACATGGGCACAGCAATACCAGAAGCTGGCCCTAGCCTCCCAATCAATACCGGGGCAAGGTGATGCCAGCACCGCACCGCAGGCAGGTAATAGCGCCTTACAGGCCGTGGCTTCCTTCCAGCAAACGCATGGTTATTGGGCTACCGGCATACTTAACACAATGCAGCAGCATTCAGCGCTTATTATCAGCCTATACAGCCTGGGGCTGGGGCTTATGACGGTACGGTTTATCCTGAGCCTGGCAAAGCTAAGGGCAATGGGCAAAAGTGGCATCCCGCTGTCAAACCCTTACTGGCAGGGCAAAATAGAATACTGGCAGCACCAGTTTTCCATTAGCAGGCCGGTGAAGCTATTGCTTTCAGCCAGGGTGAGTGCGCCGGTAATGCTGGGCTATGCCAAACCCATTATCCTATTACCTATTGCCACCTTCAGCCACCTCACCGCCGAGCAGGTTGAAACCATATTGCTGCATGAGCTGGCACACATAAAACGCCACGATTACCTCATTAATATGCTACAGGTAGCAGGTGAAACCATATTGTTCTTCAACCCTTTTGTATGGCTCATTTCATCCATCATCCGCGAGCAGCGCGAACATTGCTGCGATGATATGGTCATTGCAAATACCTCCAGCCCGCTACCCTATGCCAACGCACTGGCTATACTGGAAACCAGCAGGGTAAACAACTCGCTTTCTTTAGCAGCTACAGGAAATAAAAAACAATTATTTAACCGTATTAAACGCATCATGGAAATGAAAAAGACAAACACGAACTATGGCCAGCTGGGCCTTATTATTGTGGCATTCACCGCCATCACCTTTTCGCTAGCAATGATAAACCCCACATTTGCGCAAAAGGTAAAAAAAGCCATCACCAAAACAACCAGCGAAACAACAGTAAGCTCCGGCAGCAGTGCCGCTAACGCGGATTCTGTTACGCACAAAAAAACGGTGAAAATAATTAAGCACGGTGGCGTTGACGATAGCAGTAACGTAAACATCGCAATATCAATAGATGGCGACGATGAAAATGGCGGCACCATAGCCGTAGCTAAAAACGGGCACAAAGTTTTTACTACTCAGCTAAAAGAACTAGAAACAGCGCTTGCAGGGGTTGACTGGGCAAGTATAAAGGACGAAATAAACAAAAGCCTTAATGAGCTTGACAAAGAACTGAACAGTTCAAAGCTCAAGAAAGAAATCAACATAAACATACAGCGCCACCTTGAAGATGCCCGCGCCGAACTGGAAGATGCCAAGAGGGAGATGGCCAATAAAAAAATTGCTATCTCGTTGCGCACAGATGGCGGGAAAGACGGGGAAATAGCTACCGCTGATGTACACCCCGATTTTGAAGCCATGCTGAACGATATGGCAAAAGACGGGCTGATAGACCGCAGCAAAAAATTCAAAGTAAAGAAAGAAGGCGGCGAACTCTACATTAACGGCGATAAGCAACCAGCGGCAACAATGGCCCGCTACAAAAACTACCTGGATGCCGAAACCATAAAAATAAATGGCAGCAAAGGAAGCCTGAACATATCGGTTGAAGACTAATTACCACCTGCCCTACATAATAAATTCTCACATTTTATTTTAGGCGAGAGCGCCCGGCCACGTAAAAAGGGCCGGGCGTTTGAGCAAAAATTAATAAGTGGCAGTAAAAAATTGCTTCCGAATGTATCAATCCGGGGTTAATAAAAAGTGGAACCGGCCTGCCAAAACAGATTTTCGTGCGTGAATATGCCTGATTCCCTGCAAAAATTACCGCTTTTTTGCTTTGGCATGGCAATTGCCTATTATCTTTACTCTCCGCCTTATATTAAAAATGTCGGATAACTTTGTCATAATGTCGCAAATAACATCAATGTTAGATATGGTTTTCGGTCAAAATGAGCAGGAAATGGAATTTATGCCCATTGTGCCGCTTGGCGAAGACGAAATGGACGAGCAGGAAAGAACATCCATCCCCAACGAACTTCCGATAGTAGTCTTACGCAATACCGTTTTATTCCCCAATGTGGTTTTACCTATTACTGTAGCCAGGGATAAATCAGTAAAAGCAATAGCAGAGGCACAGAAAGGCGACAAATGGATAGGCGTAGTTGCACAGAAAGATAGCAATAACGACAACCCAACGCCTGATGACGTGTACCAGATAGGTACGCTGGCTAAAATAGTGAAACAAATAAAGATGCCCGATGGCAACATTACCATCTTTATTATGGGCCGCATGCGCTTCCGCATCACGGAGTTTACGCAAACCGACCCTAACTTCAGCGCTAAAGTATCTTACCTTGAAGACGAATACCCCACCAACGATGCGTCGTTCGATGCATTGATGGCTTCAATAAAAGAATATTCCGAGCGTATTGCCCAGCTATCGCCCAATATCCCTTCAGAGGCTTCTATCGTATTGCGCAATATTGAGCAACAGTCGTTCCTCATGCACTTTATCGCTTCCAACATTTCATCGAAGCTCAGCGACAAGCAGGAATTGCTGGAAGAAAACAATATCCGCACCCGCGCCGAAAAACTGCTGCAATTGCTGCAAAGCGAACTGCAGCTGGTAGAACTCAAAAATGAGATAACCAATAAGACAAGGGCCGATATTGATAAGCAGCAGCGCGAATACTTCCTGCAGCAGCAAATGAAGTCAATACGCGAAGAACTGGGGGGCGACCCTAACGACCGCGAGATAAAAGACCTCATAAAACGCGCCGAAGAAATAAAATGGACCGAAGCAGCCAAGGAACTTTTCAAAAAGAATATAGAGAAGCTGGAGCGCATGCACCCCAGCACGCCAGATTATTCGGTTATCTATAACCACCTTGACCTGATGCTGGACCTGCCCTGGAGCACTTATACCGAGGACAGCTATGACCTGAAGGCCGCCCAAAAGGTACTGGATGATGACCACTACGGCATGGATAAAATTAAAGACCGCATACTGGAATACCTTGCGGTGCTGAAATTGAAAGGCGACATGAAATCGCCCATCCTTTGTTTTGTAGGCCCTCCCGGTATTGGTAAAACGTCGCTGGGGCGCAGTATAGCCAATGCCATACACCGCAAATATGTAAGGCTGAGCCTTGGTGGCCTGCATGACGAAAGCGAGCTGCGCGGCCACCGCAAAACCTACATAGGCGCTATGCCGGGCAGGATAATACAGTCTATAAGGAAAATAAAATCGGCCAACCCCGTTTTCATACTTGATGAGATAGATAAAATAGGCAAGGACTTCAGGGGCGACCCAAGTTCAGCGTTATTGGAAATACTAGACCCTGAGCAGAATAATTCGTTCTATGATAATTACCTGGAACTGGAATTTGACCTGTCGAAAGTCCTGTTTATAGCCACGGCCAACAGCCTTGGCGAAATACAGCCCGCACTACGCGACAGGCTGGAAATCATACAGCTTTCGGGCTATTCGGCAGAAGAGAAAACCGAGATAGCCAAGCGCCACCTGATACCCAAGCAAAAGGAAATGCACGGGCTGGATAAGGTGCCGCTGAAATTCAATGACAAAGGCATTGCCAAAATAATACAGGAATATACAAGGGAAAGCGGCGTGCGCGAGCTGGACCGTATGCTGGCAGCCATCATGCGCTCTACCGCCAAGCAGGTAGCTATGGAGGAAGAAGTATCTAAGCAGGTTACCCCTGAGGTAATAGAAAGGGTACTGGGCAAGCCACGCTATAATAATGATATTTACGTAAAGGGGCATCCCGCTGGCGTTGTTGTAGGCCTTGCCTGGACAGCCGCTGGTGGCGATATCCTGTTTATTGAAACTTCCATCTCGAAAGGCAAGGGTGGCATTACCCTTACCGGCAACCTGGGCAATGTAATGAAGGAAAGCGCAACTGCCGCCCTTTCTTACCTGAAAGCACACGCTAAAGACATAGGCCTTACACCCGAACAG
>CANBTK010000085.1 GCA_947372365.1 Flavipsychrobacter stenotrophus
GGCTTGCCGAAAAAATGCTGGCCGTTAAGGGCGATGTAATAAAAGTTACCACGTCAAGGGGCGAATTAACCTCACTTAAGATTGTCGGCATCTGCCAGTTCGGGCTAACCGAAGTGGATAATACCTTCAGCTATACATCGCTGGCTACCGCACAGAAACTACTTGGCGAAACCCAGGCATATATTACCGACATACAGGTAAAACTCAAAGAAATAAAATGGGCGCCTGCTGTGGCGCTTGAGTATAAAAAGAAGTTCGGTGTAGATGCGATGGACATACAAACCGCTAATGCCCAATTTGAGACCGGTAGCGGAGCCCGCACAGTCATATCCTATGCCGTGGGCATCACACTGCTCATCGTTGCCGGGTTTGGCATCTATAACATCCTTAACATGATGATATACGAGAAAATGGACTCCATTGCTATACTTAAAGCAACAGGGTTTTCGGGTAGCGATGTGAAATGGATATTCATTTCATTGTCGCTTATTATAGGCCTTATAGGTGGCGTTTCGGGCTTAGTATTTGGCTATCTCATATCAGCCCTTATTGACCTTGCACCCTTCCATTCTGCATCTATACCCACCATCAGTACCTACCCCGTAAACTATAACCCGCTATATTACCTGATAGGTATTTCTTTTGCTTTATTTACTACAACAATAGCCGGCCTGTTCCCTGCCCTAAAGGCAAGCAAAGTAGACCCGGTTGTAATTATAAGGGGAAAATAGCATGGCCAATAACGTTCTGGAAGCAAGAGGAATCATCAAGTACTTTCACGACCCTGTAAAATTCAAGGTCCTCACAGATATTAACCTCAGCATAGGCAGCGGGGAGTTTATATCCATCGTTGGCAGGTCGGGATGCGGCAAGTCAACTTTGCTCTATATCCTTTCCACCATGGATACTGATTACGAAGGCCAGCTTTTTTTAAACAACGAACTGCTCACCGGGCAGCCCGATAAAAACCTGGCCCATGTGCGCAACGAAAAGATTGGCTTCGTCTTTCAGTTCCACTACCTGCTTACCGAATATAATGTGTTGTATAACGTAATGCTGCCCGGCATAAAACTGGGCAAATACCCCATTAAAGAACTGGAACACAGGGCTATGGAGCACCTGCGCACACTGGATATGCACGACCATGCGCTCAAAAACCCCAACCAGCTCAGTGGCGGGCAGAAACAAAGGGTAGCCATAGCGCGCGCGCTCATTAACGACCCACTCATTATAATGGGCGATGAACCCACCGGCAACCTGGATAAGAAAAACAGCGATATGGTTTTTGACATCCTCAATAACCTTACCACCAGCCAAAACCAGACTATGCTTATTGTTACCCACGACCCTGAATTCGCGCGGCGCACCCGGCGCACTATAACCATGGATGATGGCAGGATTGTGGATAATGGGTAGCGCATTAAATTGGTGGCAATATTAAAATAATTTAACCGGCTGAATTTTATTACTATTTTTGGCACTGAGAGTATGCCGGCGGCTTTAGTTACTGCCTGCCAGCACATTACACACCACCAAAACACAATAAAATGGCTTTACCAGATATCTTCAGCAAAGGAGTTGCCGATGGCATTGTAAACAGGATTAATGCCCTGAAACCGGATACCCAGCCGAAATGGGGCAAAATGAGTGTAGGGCAGATGTTGGCGCATTGCAACGTAACCTATGAAATGGTGTATGAAGATAAACACCCTGCCCCCAGCTTCTTCGTTAAACTTATGCTCACTGCCTTTGTGAAAAAACTGGTTACCAACGAAGCTCCCTATAAACAAAACTCCCGTACAGCACCACAGTTCCTCATAACTGATGCCCGAGATTTTGAAAAAGAAAAAAGCAGGCTGATTGCCTATATCGGCAAAACGCAGCAATTGGGCGGTGCACACTTTGATGGCAAATTATCGAATTCTTTCGGTAAGCTCAATACGGTGGAATGGAACAATATGTTCTATAAACACCTTAACCACCACTTGTCGCAGTTTGGCGTATAAATTCAGGGTTGAAGACTTATCGCATAACATCAAAAACGCCGCTGGAAGTACCCAGCGGCGTTTTTCAATATTGTACCAGCCACAGCCTTACAAGAACACAATAGAGCCTTTACGCCTCCTGGTTTTCCGCGCTCGGCATTATTTCCACTGGTTGCTGGCTGGCTCCGTTGTTTGGGGCTCCCCCGTTGTTAGTAGTGGCTTCATTGCTTGGATTGGTCTCATTATTCGGGTTGGAGCTCCTTGGGTTTTGTATTCCCTTGCCAAGTATGTAGCCAGATATACCACTGAGTATTGCAGCCAATTCACGCCCTTCCAGTATGCCCAGTACACCAAACAAAATTATAGCTATCACCAGCGAGAATAAAGTAATAAATTGTAACCCATTGCCCGAGGACAGGAAATCCTTCGCAAGGCTGGTCTCAGACTTCCGGCTAATGAAAACAAAGAACGTAAGCAGCAGAGCCGCAACAATAAACGAGAAGAAGCCGGTGATCCAGGTCTTAAAATTACCTTCGTCATATAGTTTTCCGTAGAGGCTGTCAATGCGCAGCTGAGCCTTATTTATGTCATCTTCCAGGTTTTTCCTGCTGGTGTGCAGTATCTGCATCATGGCATAATCCTTCTTTATGCACACTACCTTACGCCTTGTTTTTTCAGTGATTACGTCTAGGTCCCCAATCTTGCGGTCGCCGTAAAATTGCGGCATATAACCCAGTAGCGTGAGGTAACGCTTCATTTTGTCGCTAATAACGCTAGTGGGATCTGACGAATCTACTAAATCCAGGTACTGTTGCCCCGCAATTGTATCCACAATATTGGCCGACCGGTCATAATTTACAATTTCAATTTTCTTTTGCACATCGCTGAGTTGGTTTTCTTTCGCTTCTATGTACCCCCTTACTGCATGTAAGGTTTCTTTCTTCTCCAGGTCAAAAGCCTTCGATGCCGCCTCATAATCAGATGCGACAATAGCAACATCCTGGAAGTTAAACCCCAGGTCATCTTGCGCAATGGCCATCATTGGCACCAATAAAAAAATAAAGAGTAACAGTTTTTTCATAACAAATGATATATGTGTGCAATTTTTCATAAATATAGATTTTAAACGATTACAGAACAAGCGATTTTGAAATATTTTCCAAATTAATAGAATAGGTAAACATATCCGCCCCGGCCCAATGTAATTGACCTAATGAGATAAAAGTTTCACAGGAACGCGCAAAACCGCAATTTACGAGCCATTCAAGATGTCAAAGGCGCAACTAAAACACCGTCAAAGACATTGCCGTTTTGGGCTATCCAACATTCTCGCTCAAGGGGATATGCCATACGGGACACTGTGCTTTGAAGGGACATTTGCTACAACCAGATATCGCCTCGGGCGCACTGCACGTTACCCGGCACACCTGAAACAATTTGGGTACATGGTAGCTTAAAAAGGGGAATAAGTGTTCTGCGGTATTTTTAACGCCCAACTGGTTTTCACACTGTGGTAAAAATGACGGGCATCAAAGAAGGAAGTATGCACTTGCGTTGAGTCAAGCTGAAACTGCTTGTTAAATGAATACGTTTTGCACTTTTGGGTTTTGACTTTTTCCTTTTGACTTGACACTAGTTGCGCCATAGAACTAAATAAACTGCAAAAAAAATGGATAATAATACTCCCTGCGGGCTGTACTATTATCCAGTTCTATTAAAAAAATATACTTATTACCAGCTCCTGAAGAAACCAGGGCAGCGTGTTTTTATGTATTCTTTGGTATTACCAAATGCGCGGAAGTAAACGGTAACAGAAATGTTGGCATACCAGTACCAGTCGTTAGCCTTGGTATCGCCACGCTGAAAGCCATAATATGGGTTATTGTGGTCCCATTCTGTAAGCGTATTGCCGCGGTATGACATCGCTTTTGCAAGCGAGCCCTTGTATGCATTTAATGAATCAAGGTCCACGTAAGATTTGCTCACGTCATCCAGGTAATCGGTATTAGTATAACGGAAACCTAATTCAGTAGTCAGGAAGAATGCATTGCCAATAAAAAACTTAAAGCCACCACCAAAAGGAAAAGACATATTTATCTGGCTGTAAGGCTTACGGTCAGGGTACAAAGGCAGGCCCTGGCCTTCTGTGCTCAGGGGTTTTAAAAATACCCTGTTGCCATTAATATCGTCTGCAAACGGGTTATAGTAGAATGCCGCAATGCCACCAAATATATAAGGCGTAGCCTTCATGCTCAGTACATCAATAGGCAAAAGGTTTATTTCCAGGCCGCCATGCAATTCAAACAGGTGCGTGCCGAAGCTCAGGTTCCTTAGCTTATTAATAGGTATATTGCTCACGCTATCGGCACCGGAAAGGCTGGTATAAGAAGCGCCAAACCTAAGGCCCAAGTGCGGGTTCATAAAATACTTATAGATGATACCGCCCATTGGGTGGTAGCCGGAAGAAGCAAAAAGTTTTGGCGTAAGGTCCCCGTAATAGTTTGACACACCGGCAGTAAGCCCTATTTCATGATGCTCCTGAGCATTGATAGAAAGTGGCAAAAGCAGGATTAACGACAGTATAATTCGTTTCAACGTTAAATAGTTTTAGTAGTGGCAACCGAAAGGTAACAACAAATTTCGGAATAATTATAACAAAACCCAAACGAAAATTTAACAATCCTGAAATTTCGGAAAATAGTGTGCGTAAAATGGTTTCAAAACTACATGGTTTAGCAACACTAAGTGTATTATTTTTGCGGGGATTGAACTAACAAAAAGCAGCCAATGAACTTAATAGCCGAACTACGGGAAAGGAAATTGCTACAGGAGATAATGCCTGGCACTGAAGAGCAACTGAATAAAGAAATGACTTCCGGCTATATAGGCTTCGACCCTACGGCTGACAGCCTGCACATAGGCAGCATGCTACAGATAACCCTGCTCATGCGCCTGCAGCGCGCAGGGCACAAGCCATTTGCCCTTATAGGTGGTGCTACTGGCATGATAGGCGACCCTTCGGGCAAGTCAGCAGAACGCAATCTGCTGGATGCTGCAACTATTGATAAAAACTGTGCCGGCCTGCGCAGGCAACTGGAAAAATTCCTGGACTTTAACAGCGATGCACCCAATGCTGCGGTAATGGTGAACAACTATGACTGGTTCAAAAACTTCTCATTCCTCGATTTTATCCGCGATGCAGGCAAGCACATCACTGTAAATTATATGCTGGCAAAAGATTCGGTACAGAAGAGGCTGGAAACAGGTATGTCTTTTACCGAGTTCACTTACCAACTCATACAGGGGTACGATTACTTCCACCTCAATAAGCACCACAATGTGAAGTTGCAGATGGGTGGGTCGGACCAATGGGGCAATATTGTTACCGGCACCGAGCTGATACGCCGCAAAGGCGGCAGCGATGCATTTGCATTGGTAAGCCCGTTAATTACTAAAAGCGATGGCCAAAAGTTTGGCAAGTCGGAAGGCGGCAATGTATGGCTCGACCCTGAGCGCACTTCGCCCTACCAGTTCTACCAGTATTGGCTAAGGCTGCCCGATGATGATGCCGCTAAAATGGCGCTTATTTTCTCTTTCAAGCCGCTTGACGAGATTAAAGCCATTATTGCAGAACATGATGCTGCACCGGGAAGGCGCATAGCCCAGAATATGCTGGCTGACGAACTGACCATACTTGTGCATAGCGAGGCTGAACTTAATGCAGCTAAGCAGGCATCTGAAATATTGTTCGGGCAATCAACAATTGAAGCGCTTGGTGCCCTCAGCGAAAAACAATTGCTGGATATGATGTCAGGCCAGGCACAAGCTACCGCATCAATGGCAGCCCTTGCCAATGGTATTGATATCGTAAGCTTCCTTGCTGATAGCGGCGTTGTGGCGTCAAAAGGCGAAGCAAAAAAACTATTACAGAATAATGGCGCAAAAATTAATAAGGAGAAAGTTGCGCTCGATTTTGTATTGAAACCCGACCACCTCCTCAATGGGAAATATATATTGGTACAAAAAGGGAAATCATATACCCTGGCTATTTTTGAATAATGGGCTGAAGCGGTATTACCATATGAAAGGGGGTGGAAATTTTCACCCCCTTTCATATGCCCCGCTAATAGGGTACTATTTTATGATGATTTCGTTCACTACCCTATCCTCAAAATAATCGTTGATATTTTTAAGCAACTGTTCTTTACCTAGTTGCAGTTCGTGCTTCAGCGGCGCAACATCGGTATAAATAGTCAGCGTTTTGTTGAAGAGGTTGATGTTGCGGGTATACCTGGCAATGGTTTTGCCTACAATCGTTTCCCACTCATCGCGCATGCGCAATTCGTTAAGCTTCGGCTTCCAGTGAGATTTTTCAAGGAGTAAGTTAAGGGCTTCCCCCATGCTATATGTGCCCATGCCTGCGTAAAGTTTATTTTAGGATTGTACCGCAAGTTACGCCTTAATTGCGTTAAGGAAAAACATAAAAATGCATGCGGTGCTCAGTAGCGAGGGTAAACTATTTTCCTGCCGAACTTCCTGTAGGGCACACAGCTCCCCTTGCTGCTGAGTGCCATTAAAAAAAAAACTTTCAGTGATTAATTACCAAAATAATTAATCACTGAAAGCCTGCTAAATATCAAACTAAAATCAATAATACTGCATACTACCTAAGTAAGGTAACATTGCCACGCTTATTGAAGATTTTGCCGGAATTGCTTACCGCCTGCACATCGTAAACATATACGCCCAATGGCTGTGGGGCTCCGTTATAGGTGCCATCCCAGCCCTGGCTGATGTCTTTTGTCTCAAACACTACATTACCCCAGCGGTTAAATATCCTGAAGTAGTTAAGTGTTGCTTCTCCGCGCTTGATTACTGAGAACGTTTTGTTGATGCCATTACCCGGTGCAAATGCATTAGGCAATGTCAATAATGATTCGCTGCTGATGTGTACGCTTATAGAATCGGTAGCCATACAACCATCCGAAGTTACGCCGTGTACAAAGTACTTAGTATCCACATCGGGCGAAGCTACAGGGTTAGATACTGTATTGCTGTTAAGCCCTGCCAGCGGGAACCAAACAAAACTACTACAGTTGGTAGTAGGGCTCAGCTGAACCGTTTCGCCAGGGTATAACGTTACTGAATCGTCCAGCGAAAGCAGTGCGCCCGGGTGTACACCTACATTTACGCTCAGCGTATCGTGGCAGCCAACAGCACTGGTTACTATCAGTTTGTAATGCATGGTACCTATTGGCCTAACCCATGGTGTAGCTGAAAGGCTGTCGCTGAGGTAAAGGCTTGGGTACCAGTGGTAGCTTACGCCACCGGTTCCAGCAATCAACGCTGAGTCACGAGGGCAAACGCTAAAGTCTGGCGTGATGCCACCAAAGTTGCCCGGCTGCACTATTAACTGTGCAGAATCTTTACCTACGCAGCCTGCG
>CANBTK010000086.1 GCA_947372365.1 Flavipsychrobacter stenotrophus
GTAGCAGGTGGCAACGGGTGGATAACCCAATCGAAGCTGGCTAAGGGCGGAGAGGGCTATTTATATGTGTTCGCAAAAATGGACGAATCAATTGTAAACCCAATGCCTAACTCAAAAAGGGCGTTGCAGAAATGCACCGATGTGTATGCCTTTCAGCTAACAGCTGATGAGTTGAAGTGCTGCAAGCTATCGGCATCAAACAACTGGGCACCACAATGGATGTAATTATTATAGGCGGCGGCCCCTGCGGGGCTGCCGCTGCTATTACGGCGGCCAATGCAGGGATGCAGGCCGCCGTAATTACTAAAAAGGCTACCTTAATGGCACCCGGCACCGAGCCGCTGGAAAGCGTGCACCCCGGCATAAGCACATTGCTGAAAGCTATAAATGCCGAAGGGGCATTGGCACACGCGGCAAGGGCTACCTACACGGGCATATATACCGCTGGCAGCTTTATGCCCCTGAGCACCAACCCAGCCGAAACGTGGGAGGGTAGCCATATCTCCCCACAAGCCTTTAGCGAAAGCCTGATGGCTTGCGCGGCCAAAGCTGGCGTAACCATTATTGATAACGGAAAGGTTGCCGGTGTGGCGCAGCACGGCGGGTTGAATTCCATTACGCTGTCAACAGGGGTGGTGCTGCAATGCAGGCACCTGGTTGATGCCAGCGGCAGGGCAAGGTTTCTGGGGAGGAAGCTCAACTTCAGGGAGTACTATTATTCGCCGCCGCTTACCACATGGAGCGGGGTAGCCGAAAATGTAAGCCCCGGTTTTTTTGAAACAATGGGTACATCATTAATTCCCAACCCGGCAGGCTGGTCGTGGCTGGCACCCGAGCCGCCCACCCGCTGCACCTGGACCCGGCTGGCAGCTACAAAGCAGGGGCGGCTGGAGCCACCAACCGAGCTGGCAGCATTTAAGCACTCAGGCAAAATAAGGTCGGCCAATGTAAGGTGGCGGCTGTTTAACCCTGTAGTAAGGGAAGGCCTTTTGCTGGCTGGCGATGCCGGCGGCATTATAGACCCAGGGGCAGGGCAGGGTATCCTTAATGCCCTGTATTCAGGCATTATGGCGGGCAAAACCGTGGTAAACATAGTGCAGGGCGTAAGTACGGAGCGCCATTGCCTGAGCGATTATAATAACTGGTTCATCAATAGCTACGAACAGCGGGCGGCCCGCCTCAGGGAGCGCTACGAAGAGCTGGGTATTTTATTTTTAAGCCCCATCAATTACCACCAATAGCAATGGCTTTGTTCCGTAATTTTGCGCACTTCACCACACCAAGCGGAATGCAAAACAAACAAATAACCGAAAAAACCTTAGTCATTGGTATTATTATCAGCATGTTTTTCTGGGGGCTGGGCTGGCCTTCGGGCAAGGTACTGAGCCACTTTACTTCCCCTGTCAATTTTTCAGTTTACAGGTATATACTGGTAGCCACTACGCTCAGTATTGTATTACTGGCCAGCGGCATGAGCTTCCGCATTATGCGGGCAGGTATCCCCATAGTCATTATCTCTGGCGTTTTACTAGCTGCCTATAGCTATTTCTTTGTTAAGGGCCTGCAGCTGGGTGCTGCCGGGGCAGGTGGCGTTTTAGTTACTACCTTAAACCCCATTGTTGCCTATACGGTGGGCATCTTCCTTAACCGCAAGCTACCATCAAGGAACGAGGCTATTGGCCTGGTGCTGGGCCTCATAGCAGGGGTGGTTTTATTGCAGCTATGGAGCAATGCGCACAATATCTTTGAGAGTGGCAATATTTTCTTTTTGCTGTCAGCTTTTACATGGGCCATCATGAGCAAATTCACATCAAAGGGTGCCCACTACGGCTCATCAATGGGCTTTAGTTTCTGGCAATATGTGGTTACGCTGCTGTGCCTTATGCCACTTATGAATGTGCAGGAGGCAATGGCTGTGCCGCACATTACATCGCCCATGTTCTGGGGCAACCTGTTTTTTGGTGCAGTGGTGGTAACCACACTGGCCACTACCGTTTACTTCTACACTACCACGCGCCTGGGTGCCGAAAAAGCCAGCAGCTTTATCTTTCTGGTGCCTCTGGCAGCAGCCGTTTCGTCATGGTTAATACTGGGCGAAAAAATTATGCTGCATACCATTATTGGCGGCCTGCTGGGTATGGTTGCGGTGTACATGATTAATAAAAAGAAGGGTACGGCTGCAGAGCCGGAAAATTGATATAAGTCAAATAATTGTGGCTTTGCGCGCTATTTGACATTGGTCAAAAATAGGCAGTTAGCGCCAGCCTAGTTTTGGCTGAAAATCAAAGCTATGCTCAGCATCCTTTTTAAATTACTGCTTACAATTGCCTGCGCCGACCTGCTTACCGGCCTGGTACACTGGTGGGAAGACAGCTACGGCAACCCCAACTGGAAGTACCTGGGTAAGTCAATAATAGAGCCCAACCTTGTGCACCACAAAAAGCCCCGCGACTTCCTGAAAGGCAGCTACTGGCAAAGGATAAATACTTCCTTCTTTGCAGGCATTGTTATATTGGCAGCCTGCTATTGTTTTGGGGCACTTAATTTTTATACCCTACTCTGGATAGCCATAAGCATGCACGGCAATGAAGTGCACAGGTTGGCGCACCAAACCAACAAAGAGAACGGCAGGTTCATTTGCCTGCTGCAAACTATGGGCTTGTTGCAGTCGCGCAGGCACCATGGGCTGCACCACACCGCGCCATACGAATGCGGCTACTGCGCTATTACCAACTATGTAAACCCGATGCTGGATGCCATAGCTTTCTGGGCGGGATTGGAATGGATTATCGCTAAAACCACCGGCATTAAAGTACTCCGTGGCTCGGCAGCAAGGAATGGGTTGTAACGCTTGTTTTTTGTAGGCAGGGCAAAGGTAGGCCGGTGTATTTACGTCTTATAGTATATGGCTAAGCCGCGCACAATAGTTATAGAGATACCCCAGCCCTGCCATCAGGACTGGGGGCAGATGCAACCTGTAGCACAAGGGCGGTTTTGCGGCCACTGCCAGGAAACGGTTATTGACTTTACCCGGTGGAGCGATAAACAGCTATTCGATTTTTTTGCCGGGAATAATAAGCCTGTTTGTGGCAGGTACCTGGCAACTCAGTTGGGAAGGCACATAAGCCTGCCTCCGCAGCCGCATAGCAGGCTTTACCGCATAGTGGCTGCCATGGGTCTGGCGCTGGTATTTACACATGCTACAGAAGTGAAAGTTCATGCACGCCAGCCTATGGCTTTTCAGCTCCCAGTTGGTTTGGGGCCCGAAGGGGGCGATACTGCCAGGGCAGGGCAGGGTGGTATCAGAGGCATAGTATTAGACAACAAGCACGAACCGCTTATAAACGCTTCGGTAAGGCTTATGCAGGGTGGTATCTTAATTTGCGGCACCATTACCGATTTTGAAGGCAACTATGAAATGAAAGGCATCAAGCCGGGCAATTACGATGTTACAATCAGCTATACTGGTTTTCGCACTAGCACAGTAACCGGCGTTCCCGTGGCCGATACTGGCGCTGCCACTGTCTTAACTGCCAATATGGTGCCTGATAACAGTTCGTACCGGAATATGCAGATAGTCGCTGGCAGGCGCAGGCCACTGTCCGACCCATTTGTGCCAGACAGGGTTATAATAGACAGGCAACGGATAAAGAACATGGGGTATTGACCTGCGTGCCTATTGCTTTTGAATTATCGTTACCGCAGCCCAGCCGAACTGAAAGCATCAATGCTCTTTTAGGGTAATGTGATTGACTTGGCGCATCTTGAGTTTTAGTTGCGCCTTTGAAACCTTGAATGGCCTGTAGATTGCGGCTTAGCGCTTCCGCGTGAAACTTTCATCTCCTTAAGTCAATGGCATTGCCCCTATCCCGGGAAAGAGTTGATTTTACTCCTGAAGAAATTAATGGTGCTGTTAAGCTCGCGGGTCCTGGTGTCAAAATTGCCTATCTGTTGCTTAAGGGCGCTGAGCACTTCCTTCAGGTCGGTTGGCGAAATAGCATCATACTCCATAAGTTGTAGTATGCCGAGTATACTTGTTAGGGGTTGCCTTACAATATGCGAGGTGGCAAACGCCAGTTCTTCCAGCTGGTTGATGTATTCATCCTTGAGGTGCCCAATAGTAATGAACCTTGTTATGTCGTAGGACACACACAAAACGCCCTTACTGTGTGTAGAGTTCGTGACAAAAGGCACTTTCATGGTCCTTACATATTTCACGTCGTTATTAGAGAAGGTGAATTTTTCCAGCGGTATTTCCAGCGGAGCGTTACTATCTATAACCATCCTGTCTTCTTCCAGGTGGTGGTACTTAACTGTATTATTTACTTCCAACCCACCATAGCGCGTGCCTTCCAGTCCTTCGGGTGTACTATCCATGTATTTCGCAGCCATATCATTAACCAGCAGGAACCGCCCGTCATAATCGCGTGCATAAATGAACTCAGGTATCAGGTCTATCACTTGCCTTAGCTGAGCTTTGCTATCTAACAATTCGCGCTTAATTTCCTGCATGTTATCTGCCGCCGCATTTTCCGGGTTCACGTAAGCCGATGGGTTTGCCAAAGTAGTATCCATATATTGTAACAACACCAATGCTGAATCAGCTTGCCTGTAAAAAACTGGTACTGTGCTGGTAAAAGTAGATTGAGGATATTAACAGCCCGTTAAGGAATTGTTTCTTTTAGCGTAAGCGCCAATGAAATTAACAATAAAGGCATTTCGGGTTAGTACCTTATTTATCTTCGTGAGGCAAAGAAAATAGTTGACAGATAAATGAAACGGATATGAAATTAGGCGCGTTTTCGGTAAGGGCTTATGCTGGAATCAGCGCAATTGCAACGCTGTTGCTCTTTTCGGGCGTTATTTATGTGTCTTGCAAAAGGGATAGCTGCAATACTTTCGTTTGCCTGAACGGCGGCGCATGTGTTAGTGGCAAATGCGCATGCCCAACTTATTACAGGATGGCCCAATTGCCTGCACATAAAAAAAGGGCCAAGATGTGGATTGCCGCAATTTCCGGTGGTTAATGGTGTGGCACAATAACCGAAAAGCGGATATACGGGATAATGTATATTTTTGGCTGCCAATAGCACCAATTATGAAATACCCGTTTTTCTTCGCCACTTACATTTTATTGCTTTGTTGCTGCGACAAAGGCATTGCTCAGGGCACAAACAAGCATAGTGGCGAACAGGCGCTTGCAAGCTACGGCAAGGCAAAACAGAAAGTTAGTTTTGCTGAGGATAGCGCCAAGCCTAAGTCGATGTATGTAATAGAGGCAACATCGCCGGAGGGCGTGAAGAAGCGGGTACGGCGAAACCTAGATGAGCTAACCTATGAGGGCGGTGCAGGGCTGGTTTACTTTACAGGCGGGTACGATGCGCCTTTTACAGGTGGGGTGGGGCTTAACATAGGGATTATTAATCCCTGGGATAAGAAGCACCTTGCCATAGAATACCTGCTTGCAGTAGATTATTGTACCGGGCCTTCAAAGAACTGGTATGCACGGTCGGTGGCTACCAGCCCATCTAACATAACCAGCATGTCGGCCGGGTACAATATGGACCTGGGTTTTGCCTTGTCAGCCATCATTATTAATAAGCAAAAACTGGCAGTAATAGTAGGGCCTGAATTTATGTTTCAGAGCATCGCGCTGTCTAAAATAAAAGTGGCCACCGGCGATAAGGAACTCATGCGCCAGCTTTTGATATCGTTTGCCCCGGGCGTTAAAGCCACAGCCTACATTGGCAACCAGCTTACAGCCAACCTGGAATATTCAGCCTGCTTAAAATCGAATGTCGAGTATGATGATTACAGCAACTATCCCTTCCAAACCCAATCGACGGCTATTAACCTTAAGCTATTGCGCGTGGGCGTTGGGCTTAGGTTTTGACGGTGGGTTAAAAATGAACCAACCATTTTGTGGTTGCAGGCCTTAATAACAAAGCCCCGCGTTTTCGGAGGGCACTGAAAAAGCCCCCTAAAAGAAAAAGACAAAAACGAAGAAGCATTATTATTCAAATAAAGGCCTTCAGAATCGATTATATGGTTTTTCGACACAACTTGCAATCATATAACGCAAGGAAAAAGCGACTAATCACAATTGTGATTAGTCGCTTTTTTTGAGTCGGACTTTTTCAGTGCCCTCCGTTTTCTCGGGGCTTTGTTATGTACGTTAAAAATTATTGTGGCCAATTATGGCTGCAGTACGCAACGTGCAATTTCCTGCATTGCAGAGCCTTGTTTGCCCGATATCTTTGGCTCCAGCTTGTTGCCGGATATGGTAACCCTCATTTCTGATAATGGCGACTCACTGAAAGTTTTCATGGCAGCCTCATCAAGCAAGCCTTTAGGCACAAATTGCGAAACAATCTGGCCATCGGCTGCCGCATGTACTGGTGCATAATCATTATCTGCAACCAACTGAACTACTTTATCATTTTCCAGCTTGCAATAAATAACATCGCCTTTCTTTATTGGCTCCGGGATATGGCCACCTAATTTAATTTTCATTTCCCATCCGTAAACACTGCCGCTTTTTTTCAAAGTAAGTGTCCAGTGCCACATCAGGCCACCCACTTTGTTGGTGCCTGATTTTACGTGTTCTTTGGTAAACGGGTCCACTTCGTCTACATCAAGGCTACATTTTTGCGCATGTGCGGCGAAAGAAAAAAGGCTCACTAAAAGGGTGAGGGCCATAGCATAAGTTATTTTCATAAAAGTGCGTTTAATTGCAAATGTAAAGTCATAACACTGAAACACAAAAACATTTTATTAGATAAATGGCTGTTTCTTCAGTGTCAATTTGCACCCGGCGGGTTACCTCAGCAATGTTACATTGCCTTTAAGCAGTTTAGTTTCACCAATGTTGTTCTCGTACAGCAAGCTCCACGCGAACACCTGCATATCCTGCTGCTTGCCATTATAGCGGCCATCCCAGCCACCAGTGCCTTCGTACACCATATTGCCGTAGCGGTTGTACACCCTAAGGTATTTTACGCTGCATGGGCCTATAAACTCGGGTTTGAAAACATCATTCAGCCCATCGCCGTTGGGGCTAAAGGCATTGGGCATAGCTACATCTGAGTGTTCCAAAACATGAACTACGATGGTGTCAGTAGCTTCGCAGCCAATTACGGCGGAGGTTACAACCACATAACTGAACACTCCAACTTCGAGGAAACTGGCTTTGGGGTTGGGAATGGTGTCGTTGCTCAGGTTGTAGTCGGTGTGCCAACGGTATTTGGTGCCACCGCCGGCATTAAATTGCACAGTGGCACCTTTTATAACAGCCGTGTCTTTTCGCGTAGCGGCAAAAAGGCTGCTACAGTTTACCACTACCATCTGGAATTGCTGGTACACTCTATTGATGGCCACCCCTCCCCGCCACTCTATGCAGTTT
>CANBTK010000087.1 GCA_947372365.1 Flavipsychrobacter stenotrophus
ACCTTATAGATGAGGAAGGCAAATTCGTATTACAAAATACGCCTCCCCCCACACAAACAATGAACCTGGTAATGGCTATTGAGAAATTGTTTAAATAGCAAATAAGTAAACGCCCGGAAAAATAACCTGCTATTCCAATATTGGTGCTGCATCTGCGTTCATCACAAACTTGAACCCAATACCATGAATCGTCTGGAGTTTTGCTGCAGTCTGGTTCTTCAGGTACTTCCGCACCTTAGTAATAAATACGTCCATGCTACGCCCAAGGAAGTAGTCGTCCTTGCCCCATACATTCATTAATATTTCGTCGCGCTTCAATACGCGGTTTACATTCATGCATAAATACCTGAAAAGGTCAGCCTCCCTTTGGGTGAGCTGGTGGTGTTCCTTTTCATTAGCCAGTGTAAGGTTGGAATAATCAAAATTGAGGTTGCCTATCCTGAAATACATAGGGCCTTCCTGCTCTTTCTTCTTGCTGCGCTTCAGGAAAACCTGTATCCTTTTCAGCACCTCATGCATGTTATAGGGCTTTATCACATAGTCATCCGCACCTACATCAAAGCCGGCCAGCCTGTCATCATCCATACTTTTAGAAGTAAGCATCATGATGGGTATGTTCTCATTTTTCTTGCGGATATGGTTAGCCAATTCTATACCATCTTTTTTGCCGGGCAGCATAACATCAAGTAAGCAGATGTCATAAATATTCTTCATGAATTGCTGCCAGGCAGTATCGCTGTCTGTGCACAAATTCACTTCGTAATTCTGCTTTTGCAAAAAATCTTTCACCACGAACCCGAGTACAGGGTCGTCTTCTACTAACAATATTTTAACCTTGGGTTGCGACATAAATCAAAAGGACGATTTTAAATCTCGTGCTAATATACCACTTCTTAATTATTTTATTGCATTGTTAAACACAAATAAGCATAACAAAAGTTTATTTTACTCTATCAGGGTTTACCTCAACAAAGGCAGCCCAGCTATTTTGTTTTTTGCCCTTTGGGGCTTTTGCCATGTTTACCGCTGCTACCGGGTTACCTTGCTGGTAATGGTGGCAAAGCGCAACAGCAACAGCATCCGTGGCATCCATGTAGGGCGATTCTTCTTCAAATTTAAGGGTACATTGCAACATTTTCCAAACCTGTTCTTTAGTTGCGTTCCCCCTGCCCGTTACCGAAAGCTTTATTTTGCGGGGCGCGTACTCCGTAGCCTGTAGCCCGGCTGCCATTGCCGCAGCTATTGCTACACCTTGTGCCCTGCCCAGTTTGAGCATACTTTGTACGTTCTTTCCAAAAAATGGTGCCTCAATGGCTACCGCAGTAGGCTTATAGAGCTGTATCAGCGATGCTGTTTTTTTAAAGATAAGGTGCAGCCTTTCGGAATGGTCCTCCTTTGCCGATAGTTTCAGCACGCCCATCTCCAGCAGGCTTATGGCTTTGTTCTCCACGGCAATCAGGCCAAAACCCATTACCAGTGTACCCGGGTCTATGCCAAGAATAACTTTTTTATCCGTACCTTTCAAAAACAGAAAATTGATGCAACAACAAATATACAAAATATGTTTCAACATGCATTAATTAGCTGCAAGCCTTGCACGGCAAGTTAAAATAATACTAACGCCAGGCAGCTTTTTGGCATCCGTCCTATCGCGGCATAGTATTTGTTCTAAGCATTACAGATAAAAGTGTTTATGAAAAAGCAGATAGTTTTTAACTGGTTGAAAGTAATGCTGATAGCCGTTGGCATGTTTGCCATGCCGCTATTAGCCAGTGCCCAGGGCGATTTTGTAAGAAGTTTCCAGGATGGTGAAAAACTGACCTTCAGGGTATTCTATAACATGAGCTTTATATGGATCCATTCAGGCGATGCCGTATTTACAGTAAAGCCTGAAGTGGTTAACCAGCGCAATGTGTACCATGTAACAGGCGTAGGCACTACCGCCAGCTCGTTTGAATGGTTCTACAAGGTTTCGGATAAATACGAAAGCTATGTAGATAAGGAAACGCTGCTGCCGCTCAAATTTACCCGTAATGTAAACGAAGGCGGGCTGAAATTCTGCAACGACGTATCTTTCAATCATGATAAGTGCCAGGCAGTATCAGATAAGCAGGAATTTATGATTCCGAAAAATACCCAGGATGTGCTTTCGTCAATGTACTACGCGCGCAACGTGAACTACAACAAATACAAGCCGGGCGACAAAATCCCTTTTACCATGTTCCTTGATAAGCAGGTTTACAACCTGTATATTAAGTACATAGGCAAGGAAAGGATTACTACCCGCATGGGCACTTTCAATGCCATAAAAATATCGCCGCTGCTTATAGAGGGCACTATTTTCAAGGACGGCAATAAGATGACAATATGGCTGAGCGATGACGATAACCACCTGCCGGTACGTGTTGAAAGCCCTATTTTAATTGGGAATATTAAAATAGACCTCATGGAGTACGAAAACCTGAGGAATCCTTTTGCAGGGCTGATAAGCAAGAACTAAGTAACCAATACCGATAAAAGGCTAATGCCGGCCAACCTGATGTGTTGCCGGCATTTGTATTTATATGTATGTATGCTGGCGCCAAGGCACCAACCATCACTTTACCATTTTTCCTCTTCATTTTTAAACCTGTAATCTCCTACCTTTAGGGTGATTTTTCAACAAAAGCAGTCCAAAGCCAAAAAAAATTGGCACCATTGGGTTACTTTTTCCTTAATAAAGTATTAACTGGTGTACAGTCCCGCAAATAACGAACAACAAGTACTTACAGCACTTGCCAGAGGCGACAGGGCAGCTACCGAGCAGATATATAAGCAGCAATACCCCATTATTAATGGTTGGTTAATAAAAAATGGCGGCACTGTAGATGACTCGGCAGATTTGTTTCAGGAGGCGATGGTGGTACTGTTTGGGAAAGTACAAGACGAAGAGTTTAGGTTAACATGCAGTGTTGGCACCTATTTATTTGCCATAAGCAAGCACCTTTGGTACAAGAAGCTGCAAAAGCAGCAGAAAGAACCCACAAGGCTGTTTGACAATACAGAGGCTGACGAGGATGGAGCGCAACATGCACACGAAGATGACCTGGATGTGCACCATGAACGCGAAGCGCATTTTGAGCAATTAGATATTGCGCTGGAGCAGATTGGCGAGCCTTGCAGGTCATTACTACAGGCATACTATCATAAAGATAAAAGTATGCAGCAAATTGCGGCCGATTTTGGGTACACCAACCCCGAAAACGCCAAAACACAGAAATATAAATGCCTTGCCCGGTTGCGGAAGTTATTTTATACGATGCAGCCTAAATGAATAAAAGTATGAATGCGAATAATATTTGGGAGATTGCCGAATCCTACCTTGACGGTACATTAACCCCAGCAGAAATTGCAGAAGTGAATACCCGCCTTAAAACAGATGCCGGTTTTGCGGCTGAGTTTAATGAAAACCTTAACCTCATCAATTCGCTTAACGCTAACGGAAAGCAGAAGCGCTTCCGTTCCATGCTACAGGATATACACCAGAAGCAAGGCGCACAGCAGCCTGCTAAAAAAACCATTGCTTTGCCTGCCCATTTCTGGCGTACGGCAGCCGTTGCCGCTGGCGTTGCACTGCTTACCTCTATCAGCACTTACAGCATATTTGTAAACTCGGCTAATAAAAGCGCATCGCAGTACAGCACCATAAGCAGGGAAGTAGAGCACATTAAAACAGTACAGAAAAGGCAGCAGGAGCAGCAAAACGCTATTATTGATTCTATTAAAAAGAAAAATGCCCCAAGCATACCTACATCTGAGGTTCGCTATACCGGCACAGGCTTTGCGCTCACTAATGATGGCTATTTTGCTACTGCTTACCACGTTATTAACTACGGCAAGTTCGACTCGGTTTATATTCAGTGCAGCGACGATAAATACTACAAAGCAGTACTTGTAAACTACAGCGAAAAAACCGACCTGGCTATACTTAAAGTGGAGAAGAAAGGCTTCAAATTTGGCAAAGGTGAAGTGCCTTACACCATTACAGCAGCCAAATCGCCTTTAGCAGCACGTATATTTACAGTTGGCTACCCGCAGGATGATATGGTTTATAGCGAAGGCTATATCAGCTCAAAAAATGGCTATAATGGCAACTCCAGCCAGTATACACTGGCTCTGCCAGCCGGCCACGGCCAGAGCGGTTCCCCCCTTATAGATGCTAATGGCAACATTACGGGTATCCTCACTGCCATAAGCGGCCCTGAAGAAGCCAACACCTATGCAGCAAGTGCAGATGCCCTCCTGGAGGTATTGCAGCCAATACGCAGCAATATACACCTGCCTAAGGCCAATAAACTGGGCAAGCTGAGCCGCGAGAAGCAAATAGAGCAATTGGAAACGTACACCTTCTCGGTAAAAGTTTATAAGAAGTAACTTCTTGTTTTGTTAATACATACTGCCGCCCGGTTTCCGGGCGGCTTTCTTTTGCCTGTAGTTTAGGGTGCAGGCGCTGTTGCACAATAAGATTCGGCATATAAACATCCCCTCAAAGCTTCGCTCGTGCCCTTGCCGGCATCCTTCCAAGGTGAATAGCTATGCCGCGTTTACCTTTGTGTTCAAACTATTGCTAATGCCGTTTTTAAATGTTCAATCCATATCTGTAAACATACGATCCCATGGGGACCGGTGCTCAACTAGATGGCATTGCCCTTCAGGAGGTACGGGGTGGCTACGGTGCAGTCGTAATGCCTATATGGCATTGCAGCCTTAGAGCAACAGCTGGCCCAAAAAATAAAAACGGCTGCCATTGCGGGCAGCCGTTGTTGTGTGTGTAGGAAAAAATTATTGCTTAATCAGTTTTTCAACCAGCAGCCTGTTGCCATTGGTGCCAAACACATTCACCATATAAACGCCGTTAGGCAATGCCGAAATGTCCATGTCTTTAGTGTTAGTGGATTCTAAAGCCGTTTTGCCATCCATGCAGCTGATAACCACCTTTACTGTTACCGGCGACTCAATGTGCACCATGCGTGTAGCAGGGTTAGGGTAAATAGCAACACTTGCTGTTTCATTGATGTTATCTACGCCTACACTGCTTAAAGTAAACGCTGCCGATGTGCCCTCGCAGGTATTGGCATCAGTTACAATGACGCTATAAACACCATTGCCGGTAGGTGTTACTGTGTTGGTTGTTGCGCCGGAAATAACAGTTCCATTCTTTTTCCACTGGTAGGTAACAAATGTGCTGGCAGTATGCAGGATGCCACCGCTAAGTGTTATAACCGGCACTGGCGCTGCGAGTACATTTACTGCCACCCCCGGGGTAGTGGCTATGCAGGTGCCGCCAATGTTCTGGTAGCAGGTATAGGTGCCTGTTGTTGATGCAGAATAATTACTGTTGGTAGCCCCGCTTATGTTGGCCGAATTCCTTTTCCATTGGAAAACGCTTGTGCCAGTGCCGGTTGAGCTGATAGTCAGCAATACGCTGCCACCATGGCAAAACACAGTATCGCCACCAGATATTATAAACGGCAGGCCAAGGTTATTAACGCCCACAGACGAAGACAATGAAGAGCAGCCGGTTGAGTTACCCACCTGCACCTGGTAGGCGCCCGATGCCGATGTTGTATAGCTGGAAGCAGTTGCGCCCGCAATAGCTACGCCGGTATTATACCACTGCCAGGTGTAGCCTGTGCCGGTTGATGCGTTGAGCGTAACACTACCTGCGCAGAACGTGGTAGCGCCTGAAGGCGTAATAGTAGCCGCAGGGCCCGCATAAACAACGGTTGTTGCAGCCGAAGTGGCAGAGCAGCCATTGCTGTTGGTAACCCTTACTTTGTAGGCCGAAGGTATGCTGGCAGCGTATGTGGCATTAGTTTCGCCACCTATGGCGGTTGAGCCATAATACCACTGGTAAGTATAGCCGGTGCCTGTTGGCGCATTCAGTACAACCGTATCGCCATAACAAATAGGTGCAGTGCCAGATGGGGAAACTGATGCAGAAGGCGTTGAGTAAAGGCTAACTGCATAAATGGCCGATGTGGCGCTGCAGCCTGCGCTGCTGGTAAGGGTAACTTTAAAATTGCCTGCAGCCGACGTGGTGTAGGTGGCATTAGTAGCTCCCCCTATGGCAGATGCGCCATTATACCATTGCCAGGTGTAGCCAGCCCCCGAAGCCGCAGTAAAGGTTACATTGCCGCCCGGGCAGAATGTAACTGGCCCTGAAGCTGAAACCGTTGTAGACGGCGTTGGGTTAACTGTAACAATAACAGGGCTGGTGGTGCTGTCGCTGCAGCCTGTGGCAATATTGGTGATATGTACCAGGTAGTTGCCCGCAGCTGTGGCAGTATAAGTAGCATTGGTGGCACCGCTTATTGCTGTGCCTGAGTTGCCCCACTGGTAGCCTAGGCCCGCACCAGATGGCGCAGTAAGCACTACGCTGCTGCCGCCACAAAAAGTGGTAGCGCCCGATGCCGAAATTGTATTAGTTGGGTAGGTACCTACAACTATAGTTGTTGCGCCCGATGTGCTGGAACAGCCACCTGCTGGGTTAGTTGTAACTACCCTGTAGCTGCCAGCTGCGGTAGCCGTATATGATGCGCTTGTAGCGCCTGATATGGGCGTCCCTCCATCATACCACTGGTAAGTGTAGCCACTGGTTGATGGGACGCTGAGCGTGCAACTGCCACCTGTACAAAACGTTGCCGGCCCTGATAGGCTGACTGTAGGCACGGAAGGCGATGCGTTGATAAGCATAGTTATACTGGCGGTATCTGCACCACAAAGGCTCGTTACAATGTACATGATGATACTGGTACCAGCCGACACGCCGGTAACCACTCCCGATGAAGAAACTGTAGCGTTGGCATTAGACGAAGCCCAGGCTCCACCCGCAGGGGTATCGGATAGTGCTGTTGTGCCCCCTGCGCAAATGGCAGCAATGCCGCTAATAGGGCCAGCCATTGTTAAAGGGTTGATAGTCACCAATATAGTGGTGGTAGAAGTATCTACACCGTCATAAACGTTAATAGTAAAAGCATCACTGCCCCAATAACCTGCTGCTGGTGTGTAAGACCATCCGGTAGTGGAAATAACCGAACCGGTGCCACCGCCCGATGAGCTGGAAGAGCTGGAAATAGACAAACTGCCATGCAATGGGCTGGCGAAAACGTACCAGTTGTCGGTGGTGCCAGAAGTGGCATCATACACATCCAGCATAGCATCAATGCTCGTAGGCCCTGAACCCTGGCAAACCACCAGCGACTGAGGGTCGCCTCCAGTGAAGTAAAGCGACGAAAAGCCCGCCTGGGCGCTGGCATTGGTATTGCAAAAAGTTAAAA
>CANBTK010000088.1 GCA_947372365.1 Flavipsychrobacter stenotrophus
GGTAACAAATGAACCATTTACCCATTGTTTTAGATCTGCTGCCCCAGTATACTTTTTATGGTCAGCTGAATACTTTAGGTATTTTTCAAAATTATCTTGCCTTGTTTCAGATTTGATGCGATCAACAAAGTATTCTGACATTTCTTCTATTGAAGAGGTTATACAACTGTATGGCCTGAGGTTGCCCCTTTCATCAAATTTCAGCATAAACCAAAAATACAAAAATCACCCAGCCCACAACTTTTAACTTTTACCCTTGATACCCGATTTAGTAAATAGGCTGTAAAGCAATACATTTGCATTCGCAAATAATACACACATTATGGCAGGCAGTAATTATAAATTAGATACTAAGTTAATACACGCCGGGATAGAGCCGGACCCAACAACCGGTGCCATAATGACACCTATTTACCAAACCTCTACCTATGTGCAGGCTGCGCCGGGCGATCATAAGGGCTACGAGTATGCTCGTACCCAAAACCCCACCCGTACCGTATTGCAGAACGCGCTGGCGGCTATAGAAAATGGCACACACGGCCTTTGCTTTGGCAGCGGCATGGCGGCAACCGATGCTGTAATTAAGTTATTGATGCCGGGCGATGAGGTAATAGTATCGAACGACCTGTACGGCGGTACTTACCGTATCATGACTAAGGTATTTGCCAACTATGGTATTAAATTCCACTTCATAGACATGTTTGATGCGCAGAACATCAACAATTTTGTGAATGGCAATACCAAAATGATATGGATTGAAACACCAACCAACCCACTGCTGAATGTTATTGATATTGCTGCATGTGCGGCAATAGCTAAAAAGAACAACCTGCTGCTGGTGTGCGATAATACTTTCGCTTCGCCATACCTGCAAACACCGCTGGACCTGGGTGCCGACATTGTGCTGCACTCTGCTACCAAATACCTGGGTGGCCATAGCGATGTGGTGCATGGCGCGCTTATAGTTAAAGACGAACAACTGGACGAAAAACTCCGCTTTATACAAAACAGCTGTGGCGCTGTACCAGGCCCGCACGATTGCTGGCTGGTACTGAGGGGTATAAAAACCCTGCATGTGCGCATGCAGCGCCACTGCGAAAACGGCGAGGCTATAGCCAAATACCTGAGCAGCCACCCAAAAGTAGGCAAGGTACTGTGGGTAGGCTTTGAGAGCCACCCTAACCATGCCATTGCGAAAAAGCAAATGCGCGGTTTCGGCGGCATGATATCTTTTACACTTAAAAATGACGACCTTAATGAAGCCATAGCGGTACTGAGCAAAACAAAACTGTTCGCTCTGGCCGAATCGCTGGGTGGGGTAGAGTCGCTCATAGGCCATCCTGCTTCTATGACACATGCTTCCATACCGAGGGAAGACAGGGTTAAAAATGGCCTTGTTGATTCATTGATAAGGCTCAGCGTAGGTATTGAAGATATTAACGACCTTATTGAAGACCTTAAGCAAGCAATTGGTTAAACCTTTTAACGGCAATGCTGCGAAGTTTTTGCCTATATTTATTTAACTTAAACCTAAATACAATGAACTTTCAACTTAATAATATACCCACGCGCACCCAGAAACCACGTATTTATGGCACTACCATGGTTATGGATAAAGGCATGGGGCTTGAAGGCACAAGGGATTTCCTGTCGGTATCGGCACCGTATGTTGATATTGTAAAGCTGGGCTTTGGCACCAGCTACGTTACCAATAACCTTAAAGAAAAAATAGCTATCTACCAGAGCTATGATATCCCTGTGTACTTCGGGGGCACACTGTTTGAGGCTTTCCTGGTGCGCAACCAGTTCGATGATTACCTGAACGTAATTAAAGAATTCGGCCTGAGCCATGTTGAGGTTTCTGATGGCTCTATCACCATCCCTCACATTGAAAAGTGCGGGTATATTGAAAAGCTGGCCAAACATGTTACTGTTTATTCGGAAGTTGGCTCTAAAGACGCTGCCCACATTATGGCACCGTATAAGTGGATAGAACTGATGAAGGCTGAGCTGGAAGCAGGGGCTACCTATGTGATAGCTGAGGCCCGCGAAGCAGGCAATGTAGGCATATACCGTGGATCGGGCGAGGTGCGCGAAGGCCTGGTTCAGGAGATACTTACGCAGATACCTTATGAAAAAATTGTTTGGGAGGCACCACAGAAAGCACAGCAGGTTTATTTCCTTGAGCTGCTTGGCGCTAATGTAAACCTTGGCAACATAGCCCCTAACGAGGTTATATCGCTGGAAGCTACCCGTGTGGGCCTTCGTGGCGATACTTTTAACCTCTTTATGGATACTGATAAAAAGTAGCCCTGGCCCTTAAAACACCATATGTAATTATGAAAGCCACATTGCGCCTTCTGCCGGTATGCCTTGCCCTATTCCTTTGCAGCTTTACTGTTGTAAAATGGGCGGCTTTTGAAAACAAAGCAGGCAATTTCAAAATGGAATTCCCGGCTAAGCCGCAGCAGTCGGAAAAAAATGTAAATACGCCTTCGGGGCCTATGAAAATGTATGTATTTATGTTTGATGGCGATATGGCCGACGAAGGCAACAAGCTCTACCTGGCCATGTATTCCGATTACCCCGAAGCCATTATCAGCTCAGGCAAAAGAAAAGGGCTTGTTGATACCTTCTTTAAAAATGCCATTGACGGCGCTGTAGCCAATATACATGGCTCATTGGTATCCACAGAAAGTATCAGTTATAAAAATTTCCCAGGCCGCAAAGTAAAGGCAAGTTTCAGTGAAGGCAAGGGGTTTATGGACTTACAAATGTACCTAGTTAAAAACAGGATGTACTTTTTAGAGGTGGGTTACCAGAAAGGCCAGCAGAATACGGTTTCAGAGCAGCGTTTTTTCAATTCTTTTGCGCTGCTGGGCAGCAAAAAATAATCAACAGCCTTTATTTTATTTGCCTTTAGCGGCAATATGCTGTAAGCGTAACCGCTCGTCGCCTGTTGCTGTTGCCGCGACTGGCGTAGGCCAAAGGCTTACTACAGGCGGATAGCGGCCAAAACTTCATGTACAAAAACTTTTAGGGCCATCAATTGCTGTTCTAAAACGCAACCAATGGCCCCACAAAATATACTAAAGGATTATTATTCCTCTGTTTTCTTTTTCTTGGCAGCTGCTTTCTTTGCTGGCTTTTCCTCGCCTTCAGCGGCGGCTTCAGTTGGTTCAGCTTTCTTAGTTTTTGCCTTTTTGGCTGGCTTCTCGTCAGCAGCAGGGGCTACTTCTTCAGCGCTGGCTACTGGCGCAGCTTCTTCCTCAGGCACTTCTTCAGCCACTTCGGCTTCAAACTTCAGTAACTGGTTTGCTTTAAGCAGTTCGTACCACTTGAGCATCTTCTTCATATCGCTCACGTACACGCGCTCTTCGTCAAACTCAGGGAATACGCTTTTGAAGTAAGATGTAATACCTGCCTTAGATGCTGTCCTGTGGTCGGCAAGTGGTATATTGCTTTCATGCTCTTCCATTTTCTGGAAGACATTGTGCAAACGAACGTTTTCGCCTATTGTGTATACCTCAATGCTCTCAAGCGGAGTAACATTGTGCTGGCGTGCCGATATGAATTTAGTTGTTTTATCGTCAATATTACGCACTATAGCACCATCGCTTTTAGTGGTTAATAATTGATAAAGGCCGCTGAGGCCGGTTACTGAAACTATTTCTCTGTACTCCATATTTAAATTGTAAAGGGCAGCAAAAATAGAATTTTTTTAGCCGAAAATCATTTTATTATTAGTATTTGTGCCAGAATTGTTTTTTGGGCAACAAATTTGAGGGCCTGGCTTTAATTAAAGAAAATAGCCAAATTAACCATTAGTTAGTTTTATGGCACAATTTTATGTCTTTTTTTTGCTCTATTAACTCGCCATATATCCCTAATTATAGTTAAGGCCATATCATATTGTTAACCTTTTTGGGTATATTTACAATGGCTACTAAAAGGATATAACAGCTATTTATCTTCCATACATGGTGCTGAGGAGAAAAATATCAAAGAAATTCGCCTATTTTATGGTGTCCGTAATTTTTTTTACGGGCCTCCTTAAAGTAGCACTCTATTTCTTTAAAATTAAGCAGCTTGAGAGGTTAACCCCTACCGGGGTTATGAACCCGGTAACGGCGGCTTGTTTTGTTATAATGGGTGCCTGGCTGTTCCTGTACCTTTTAAATTTGCGGGTTGCCAAACAAACCTTGCCGTTTGTAGCCACCCTGATAGTGGGGGCCAGCCTTTTAAAACTAGCCCAGATAATGGGGTATTCTTCCGAGTTACTGAGCCGTTTATTGTTTCATGACTCGCTGAATTCGTCAGAAAGTTTCAAGTCAGTAGCCCCCAACTCCGCTTTGTTGTTACTGCTGTGTGGGGTTACCCTCTTTAATGCCTACAGAGAAACCGGCTGGCAGATAGTTATAAATGACCTTTGCAAAATAGCAGGCTTCCTTATCTCATACCTAGCTATTATTGGTTATATCTACAACTTTGAGGTGGTGTACAAAGTTGGCGCCTTTATGCCTATGGCATTAAACACGGCTGTAGGGTACATTTTCTTTTTTACCGTTTCGCTGATAGAAATGCCACCTGGCACTTTTATGAAAGTTGTTGGTTCCGGCCTTGTTGGCGGGCGGATGGCGAGAAGGGCTATCCCACTGGTGCTGGTGTTGCCTATGGCATTTGGGTACTTGAGGATTATGGGGGAGCAGGCACTACTTTTTAGCCCCAGCTATGGCACAGCCCTGCAGAGTGCTTTTATGGTATTGCTTGTGCTGATTTTTGTATTCCTGTATGCCCGCCGCCTTAACATACAAGACAAAAAAAGGCTTGCTGCGGAATTGCAAATTGCGGAAAGCGAACGGAAGTACAGAACCCTTGTTTATGCCCTGCGCGAGGGCGTAGTTTACTACGACACCAAGGGCATCATATCTTTCTGCAACCGGAGTTTTTGTGAACTATCGGGCTACAGCGAAGACGAGATAAAAGGCAAGAGTGTCTTTGACTTTTTTGTGAAAGAAGAGCAAAAGGAAAAATACAGGGCGCTGCTTGAAAACCGTGATGATATAAAATCTGAAATTTATGAAGAAAACGTAAGGACAAGGCATGGCGATAATATATGGGTGTCTATATCGGCCAGGCCGGTATGCAACGATGCCGGTGAGATGATAGCGGCCCTTTCAACTATTGTAGATATTACGGAAAGGAAAAAGCAGATGGAAGATATCGAAGCTTTCAGCGCTTCGGCTGCCCACGACATTAATGCCCCACTAGCCCGTATAGAAATGATTGCGATGCTGCTGATAGAAAGTACCGAGGGCCAGCTGGATGAGGAAAGCCTGAGCCTGCTGCAGGCTATTGCCGGTATTACATCGAACATGCGCAGCTTGCTCAAAGACTTACTACAATTTTCTAAACTGGGTGTTACCAATATTGAAAAACATGAAGTTGATACCAGCTTGCTTGTAAAAGAAGTAATAGAAGCCAGCAGGCACATAAACCCAAAAGCTAAAATAAAAGTAAACCCCATACCAACCGTATTTGCCGATAAGGCAATGCTGAAGCAAGTGTACACTAACCTGATAGGCAATGCCCTAAAATACTCGGGCAACAAAGAAGAACCAGTTGTGGAAATAGGCAGCGAACAAAATAATAATAATACCGTATTCTACGTAAAAGACAATGGTGCCGGGTTTGATATGAAAGAGGCTGAAAAGCTATTTGCTGCGTTCCAGCGGCTACATTATGAGTTTGAAGGCAATGGCCTGGGCCTGCCTATAGTAAAACGGATTATTGAAAAGCATGGCGGGAAAATATGGGCCAGCGGCGCACCAATGGAGGGGGCTACATTTTACTTTACGCTAGACTAAGGCTGTTGTGGCCTATTGTGTTGTAGCCTCATTTATTTCCCGCAGTTTTTGCCGCGCTAACTGTACAAAGGTGCTGCCGGGAAAATCAATAATCAGCTGTTCGTAATATTTTTTAGCCAAATCGTTTTTATGCAGCCCGTCGCGGTATATATCAGCCATCATGTATAAGGCATCATCACCCAGTACATCCTGGCCGTATTTTTCAACGATAGTAGCGAGGTAAGCAATTGCAGTATCAAACATTTTACGCTTCTGTGCTATTTGCGCATGCACCATAAGTATATCGTCGTTAAGCGGGTGCTTCGGGAAGGCATTGGCTATGCTGTCCAGTATTACTGATGCCTGGGCATCTTTATTTTGCGAGCGCAGCAGTGCGGCATAGGCAAAACGGGTAAGCGGGTAGGTATTGCTATCTTCTACGTTTTCGGTAATCAGTACTGACAGGTTCAGCGCATCATTGGCTATAAGCTCGGTGGTAGACGCCTTGAGCGCACCCAGCATATGTTGCGCCCAGTCAAAGTCGCCGCGGTAGTAAGCCAGCTTTGCATTGCTGAAACGGGCGTTTTCGCCCAGCACATCCTGCTTAAATTCTTTATCTACCTGGCTATAAACAAGCGATGCATCCCACACCTTCCCTTTCAGCAGGTAGTAGTCGCCCAGTTGCAGCTTTAGCCTTCCGGCAAAGTCCCTACGGGTATCGGGGTATTTTATCGCCTTTTGCAGTATCTGTATGGCTTTATCTACACTATCGGCATACTGGGCAGCCACAAGGGCATAATCAGCCGCCATTTGCCACGCATAGTACATTGGGAACTCCGCCAGCATGCTGCTGTATTCGCCCATAAGGTGGCTTACGTCCTCAGGCTTGGGCATCGGTGCATTCAGCAACTGGTTAAACTCTGTAGCCAGCTTCTCGCTTTTAGCCATAGCGTATTGTGGCGAGCCCTGCCCTTTGCCTATAACTTCGTCATAAGCTTTGATAGCTATTTCGTATTGTTTGGCGGCATTTGCCGTGCGGGCGAAAGCCAGCAGGCGGCTGCCATCCTCTTTATTGCGCTCATCAACAGCCTCTATCTGCATAAGGGCACCGTCCCAGTCATTTTTTTGCGTGTATATCCAGGTAAGCAATTCTGCAAACCAGGCGCTTTCGGGCTGTGCATTAATATGTTTAAGCAGGTTCTTCTGGCCTACCTGTAGTTTCTTAGGGTCGTTCGCCATCCATTCCAGGAAGGTCGTTTTCACCTGGTCCAGTGCAACAAACTGCCCTGCTGGTGGCAAAAGCAACACGTCCATAGCCTTATCCAGCTCCCCGCCTTTGGCATAAATGTCGGCCATAGGCACACAATAAATGAACGGGTTGCCCAGCAACTGCGATGCGCGCTGATAAACCC
>CANBTK010000089.1 GCA_947372365.1 Flavipsychrobacter stenotrophus
AGCGACATGGAAATATAATGGACAGAGCCAGAAGCAGGACTGGGAGGGTGGTTTTTTTCATATTTATGTCTTTATTTGTAATGATAATATAAAGGCAAAAGTACGAATAAGAGATTAACAAATGTTGCAGCTGTGCCAACGGCTATCACATTAAAATGCCCCAATTTACATTACCTTTAAATCCGTTTTAAAAGTACACAGATGAATAAAAGGTTATTAACCCCTACCGTTGCTGTTTTTGTAATTGCAATATGTGCTGCATTTGCATTTCATAATACCCCTGCCGAACGGGAAAGCTTTGGCGCAGCCGAGTCGGTAAGTGGCGATGAAGATGCCGAAGGGCGGGCAAATTATGAGCTGATGCAGCTACGCGACCCCGCAACCGGCAGGATACCTGCCCGCATAAGGGAAAGGGAATTAGCTTTTGCTGCGGGCTTGCCTAACGATGGCAGCATAAGCGGCGCGCTTGGCAAAACTACTGCTGCGCTGGCGTGGCAGCCCCGTGGCCCCTGGAACGTAGGCGGCCGCACAAGGGCATTTGCCATTGATGCCAGCAACGACAATAACCTGCTCGCGGGTACAGTATCGGGCGGCATGTGGCGCTCGGTTGATGGTGGCACTACCTGGGCTACTACCACGCCCATTAACGCATACATGAATGTAAGCTGCATAACGCAGGACAAAAGGCCAGGCCATACCAATGTATGGTATTATGGTTCGGGCGAAGGTTCGGGCGCATCAGCCAGTGGCAACTACGCTTATTACTATGGCAATGGCATCTTTAAGTCAACCGACAGTGGCGTAACCTGGAATGTGCTTACCTCCACAACGTCTTCATTGCTCAGTAGCTTCGATGTATGGGGCGATTTTATCTGGAATATAGCCACCGATTCATCTAATGCCACCCAGGATGTGGTTTATGCTGCGGCCTACGGCTGCATACAAAGGTCGGCCGATGGCGGTGCCACATGGGCCATGGTTAAGGGTACTTTCGGCACATCAACCGATTGCTACTATACCGATGTAGCAGTTTCAAAGTCGGGCATTGTTTATGCAACGCTGAGCAGCGATGGCCCCAGCCGTGGGCTGTACCGGTCAACCGATGGCGTTACCTTTACCAATATTACCCCGGCAGGCTTCCCCACTACTTACAACAGGGTGAAAATAGGCATCAGCCCTTCCGATGAAAACCAGGTTTATTTCCTGGGCAACACACCCGGTTTTGGCCAGCCCGATACCAATTATATCGGCAATATAGAATGGAACAGCCTTTGGAAGTATAACTACATTTCAGGCGATGGCTCGGGCACTGGTGGCGCGTGGCAAGACCGTTCTTCGAACTTGCCTAACAGCGGTGGCCCATTCGATAAATTCATGACACAGGGTTCTTACGATATTGTAATAAAAGTAAAGCCCAATGATACCAATACGGTTTTCATAGGCGGCACTAACCTGTATTGCTCTACAACCGGCTTTGCCGACAACACGCATACAGCCTACATTGGCGGCTACCTGCAGGGGGCTACACTGCCTATTGTGAACTCCTATGCCAATCACCACCCTGACCAGCACGAACTGGTGTTTTACCTCAGCAACCCCAATAAAATGATATCTACCAATGATGGCGGTATTTTCAGGACGAACGATAATACGGCTTCGCCATTGGTTTGGTCGCCGTTAAATAACGGCTATGTATCCAGCTTGTTTTATACCTGCGCTATTGACCACGCCGGCACCAACGACATAATAGTAGGCGGCGCACAAGATAACGGCAGCTGGTACACTAATTCTACCGCACTAACAACGCCATGGGTTACGCCAAGGGGTGGCGATGGCTCCTATTGTGCGATTGCCGACCACGGCAGTGCCTATTATTTCAGCATACAGAGTGGCCGTATGATGAAAGCCAAGCTCAATGCATCGGGTGGGGTAGACAGTTTTGCCAGGATAGACCCTATTGGCGGGCGCGGCTACCAGTTCATCAACCCTTTCATCCTTGACCCTAATAATACCGATATCATGTACCTGGTGGCTGGCGCAGTTTTCTGGAGGAACAACAGCCTTTCGGGCATACCTTACCTTAGCAACTGGGATACCATTTCAACCAACTGGGTTAAATTCCCTGACTCCCTTACGGGTAGCGGGCAGGTATATACAGCAATAGCAGCATCAACCGTGCCGGCTAACAGGGTGTACCTTGGCTCATCAAACAAAAGGCTTTACAGGATAGATAATGCCAACACAGGCACGCCAGCTAAGGTGGATATTACTTCAGTAACGGCTGCCAACCTGTTCCCCTCAGGTGGCAGTATCAGCAGCATTGCCGTTGACCCTACAAATGGCGACCACATTCTGGTTACATTCTCTAACTACAATGTTTACAGCTTGTTTTATTCAGGCGACGGTGGCACTACGTGGGTAAAAGTGGGCGGCAACCTGGAGCCTAATATCAATGGCAACGGCAATGGCCCATCGCTTCGCTGGGCTAAAATACTGCCTGTAACAGGCGGTACGGTTTACCTGGTAGGCACCAGCGTAGGCTTGTATGCTACCACCGAACTGGATAGCGTGAACACGGTATGGGTGCAGCAAGGCACCAATAATATAGGCAGCTCAGTTGTTGATATGATTGATTACCGCGCTACCGATGGGCTGGTGGTTATAGCTACCCATGGGCATGGCATATTTTCAACGCACATAACCCATGTTGCCGATGTAAACAGCGTGAAGCAGGTTGCGGCAGCACCCGCATTTGAACTCAGGAATTACCCTAACCCGTTCACCAACCAGGCAACCATACAATTTAACCTGCCACAGGCCACTGATGTAAATTTAATGGTTACAGATGGGGCAGGCAGGGTAGTAGCCACATTAGTAAACGGCCACCTGGCTTCCGGGGCGCACTCCATTCCGTTCAGCAAGGGTACGCTTCCGGCAGGTGTCTACTATTGCACCCTAAGGGCTGGCACCGGCAGTGCTACAACGCGTATGCTGGTGGTAGAATAGAAACTAATTACCGATTCATTTTACTGGCCCGAAGCTTGCAGCTTCGGGCCAGTTATTTTCGGAAGCAATTGTTTCCGAACATAGAGTGGTAGTCACGCCATAGTATGCGATTTGTCGAAATATGCTTTTGGAGTTGATGAGTAGGGGCAGTTGTATTAGAGTTCTAGTGCTTTATCAACTCTAATTCATTTTCCTTATTATAAAAGATATCAATGCTAATCGTAAAGGCAGATTCGGCTTTTAGATAAGAAAGGGATAGGCCTTGAAGTGATTCTTTAATGATTCTTCTGCATTTTCTTTCTGTAAAGCTATGCCGTTTTTCTTGTTTTCTGTCCTGTCCGTTAGTAGCAAATGATGTAAAGTTCACTTTTCTTATTTTTCCATTTTTGCTAAAGTATAATGAATACTCATCATCACAAGGATGCTTTGAGTTGTCAAGCTGTTTCCAGTTTATAGTCGTCTTTATGTGATAGAATATAGTGTCAATTGCTTTATCTGCCAGTTCCAAATTTCGTTGAAAAGCATGCGCCTTTTCTACTATTTTTTTGTTTGATTTAATGTGCGTTCTTTGGACGCGCCCCTGATTCAGTTGAAAAACGATTTCTTCTTCGTAAATGGAGCCATACCCCATTGCCTCACGTCGGGCAAGTTTGCCTTTGGGAGAAATTATCTTGCCTGTGAACCAATCGGCATAAACTTTGTTCGAGCCAAATATTTTTGTGATCGACTCATTACTGTTTTTGATGTCGCAACGTTTGCAACAACTTGTGATTTTTAGTAAGAAAAGGCTATCGTTTTTCAGCTCCCAAAATGCAGTATAGCCTCTCCAGCATGCTGTAGAGGCATTGCCTCCCAAGCCCATCAAATCCCTTTTACCAACTTTTTCAAAATATTGTTCCAATGGATTAGAAAAAATGGGGATAGTATCGCCTTTGTAGATAAGGTAATCGGGTATCTGTGCTGTTGCGTATGTATGTATCGGAGTTATTGATATCGCAAAAAGATATATTAGCCAGTATTTTTTGAAGGCGATTTTCATTTATGAAGTGCGTAAGGAGCTTTGTTCAAAAATAATGAAAAGTGCGAGCGCAGTTTCATTGTTCAAGAAAAAATGAGGGTTAGAAACAGTTGAAGAGCCTAGCGCTAACCTTTAAATAAACCACCTGCAAATTGTAATCACTCTTGCCACAAGAAAGGAAACAGTATAATACCCAGCACAATAATCAGGGCATCAAGCCCTAGTAACACTAAAGCAAGAGAGCCCCAACCTTCAACGTATACGGGGCTCAGTGCCTTAACCGCCAGCTTGCTCAGTATCATAAGCAAGGGGGTAACGATGGGGAAGCCTAATATGGCCATCAATGCCGAATTTTGCTGTGCCCTCGCCGCAATTGCCGAAAGGAAGGTAAATACAGCCGAAAGGCTGATACTGCCAACCGAACTAATGAGTATAAAAAGCCCGCTATTGGTTAGGGGCCAGCCCAGCATTATATAGTAGAGGAAAAGGGTTAGCAGGCTCATCACCAGCATCAGCAAGATGCTGTAAACCATTTTAGCCATCATAAAAGTAACTGGGTGTACCAGCGTAAAATAATACCTGAAGCGGTTAGGGTGTTCCTGTAAGAAGCTTTTGGCAACGGAGTTTACGGCAACAAATAATTGCGTGAGCCAGAAGAGGGCATTCCACACCCTTGCCTCCGGCTGTCCATTCATCATGTAAACCACGAAAACGGTGCCGCCCACATAAAGCAAAACCCCAAACAAAGTGTGCTTTTGGCGCCACTCAATCAGCAGGTCTTTTTTAACAAGGGATATAAATGCGGATGTTGCCATACAGGGCGCAAAGGTAAATCATTACACAAAAGTTACCGAGAAAATATAGGAGGCTGCCCGCCCGGTGCCTACCAAAGCCTTGTGTTTTGCGCTCAAAAACATAGCGATAAAATTTCTTTGAAAAAGAGTTTGCTAAATCCAACTCACCCCTTATCTTTGCACTCCCAAAAGTTCTTAAATACATGCGGAAGTAGCTCAGTTGGTAGAGCACGACCTTGCCAAGGTCGGGGTCGCGGGTTCGAGTCTCGTCTTCCGCTCCAAGAAATTCCAGGCCTTCAGGTTTGGAATTTTTTTTGCCTCTCAGTATCGAAAGATGCGGGCAGAGGTGGGGCAGCCCTGGTGGCGGAACTGGTAGACGCGCAGGACTTAAAATCCTGTTTGCAGTAATGCAAGTACGGGTTCGATTCCCGTCTGGGGCACAGAAAAAAATCGAACGAAACACCTTGTAGGCTTAGCTTACAGGGTGTTTTTGTTTTTAGGGGAATGATACAGCCGAACAATTTATGGATCAATATCGATAGCCAGGTCTGGCAAAGGTTCTGCTAAAAAAGAAGAAGGAAGGCGAGGTTTATTTCGCCTTCTTTCCCGGAAAGTGGTCGCAACGAACGAAATGTCGAACTGGTTGATGGATTTTTTTAAGAAAATATACAAATTGAAAGAGGTAATTTAGCAAATAAGGATTGTTTGAGCGAATCTTGTCAAGTTGAACGGACAGTCAAACAATTTTGTCTAGCCATCTGTCAACAAAAAAAGCTCTTTCGATTTTAGCCATACTCGTGGCTTGTTCTGTATAGATTGCTGCTTTGTTATATCAGCAACATGCTCAAGAAAGGCGGGTAACGCGTATTATCTCTCGTTTTGTAAACAAGTTTGCTTCGTTGGCATAATGTTATACCATATTGTAAGAATAACGGCAGTCGAAACTGGTGGACCTCTGCGAACAGGCAAGCCATACCCCGTAAATAGCGCCAGACAAGAAAACGGGAACACCATGCTAGATATTTCCGGTTTGGGTGGAAAAGGGAGGGAGCCGAACTTTTTTGTTGAGGATTTGGAGATGTTTCAGATAAATATGAGCAAATAGTTATTGCTTAATATCATCAGCAGAATGGTTCATATTTTTGCTTGGTCGACAGTATTGGCTTCAATATTAATTTGTTTAATGCACTATTCAAGTGGAGGGTTGCATTCAGAAAATATACAGTGGCGAATATTGCTGTCAATATTTTTTTTAATTTTTCAAATATTCAGTATCGGCATCCAGTTTGTCAAAAAAGGATTCAACAATGAAGCAATATTAACGCTTCGCGATTTAGGATTAACGAAGTAGGTAGGACATTATTTCCTTCAGATGCAAATGGAATTCATTTTAGGCTGACAGCTTCCATGCTGTTAAAACGGTACATATCATTATACAATATCAAAATGCAATTCCACGAACTAAAGCTACTATATAATATTACCTTTGAGCGTAGGGGAGGTTGATGTCAATTGTAAAGTTGTAAATATTTAGCATAGCTACAATGAAGAAAATTCCAGTCAGACAGCTTGCAGAATCTCAGAACAAACGAGGTGCGCTTGAGATGTTCAACATCCGGCAAGTAAGTGATCTATTTGGTGGCAAAGAAATAGTTAACCATGAGCTTCACCGGCACGACTTCTTTTTTGTTCTTGCTCTTAAAAACGGAGATGGTGTCCACGAAATCGATTTTAATGCTATTGATTTGTCCGACAATTCGATCTTTGTTTTACGTCCAGGCCAAGTTCACCAACTTACATTAATGGCAAAGTGCTCAGGATACTTAATGGAGTTTAATACCGAATTTTATCATTCGGACAATAAGCTATCGAACCAGCGCTTGAGAAAAGCCGGTAATAGAAATTTTTGTAAGGTAGAGCATGTGCGATATGATAAGTTGGAAACCATTTTGTCCTACATCTTTAACGAATATGTCGATAAAATGGATGGATACCAGGATATTATTAAGGCTAACCTGGATATTTTCTTCATAGAGCTTACACGTCAAAGCCGTAATTCTACTGCCATAACAGCGAGCTCCGGTTCTTATCAGCAGGAGCGATTGGAGGAATTTTTAGCGCTCTTAGAGTTGCATATCACGGACCAAAAAAAAGTGTCTAATTATACGGATGAGATGAATCTTTCCGCCTATCAATTGAACGAAATTACTAAGAGCCTTATCGGAAAAACAGCTTCAGACGTTATCAACGACCACATTATTCTTGAGGCAAAACGGTATCTGCTGGCCACTCCGAATCAAGTCAAGGACATCGCTTATCAATTAGGCTATGAGGATGTTTCCTATTTTATCAGGTTCTTTAAACGGCATAAAGGCCATTCTCCGGACATATTCAGAAA
>CANBTK010000090.1 GCA_947372365.1 Flavipsychrobacter stenotrophus
TTGTAGTTGCCCTTGGCCTTATTGGTGGTGGCATTGGTGCTTTTATGTGGTTCAAGCCACACCCTAAAGTAGAAGATGCCAAAGGCATAGTGATTGCCGCCCCCGCGCTGGCAAAAGAATATTCGGCCGATGAAAAGGCTGCAGACGGCAAATACCTGAACAAAGCCATTGAAGTAACCGGAAGCGTAAGCGAAATGGAAAAAAACCAGGATGGCGGCCTGATGGTGATTTTACAAACTGAAGACCCAACAGGCGGTATTCAATGTACTATGCGCGACAAAAACGCCAACCCGGCCAAAGGGCAAACGATTACCGTAAAAGGCTTCTGCTCGGGCAACGGTATTACGGGAGTTTCCCTTACCGACTGCATAATTAAATAACAATAGCCATTGTTAAATATACCTAACTTCGCGTTTGAATCCTAAAAATCAAATTGATACGATAGATGAAAAAAATATTTTTTGCAATAGGCATGGTAGTGTTGATGGGAAGCTGTTATAACGATAAGTATGACAAATTGTACCCAACCCCTACGGTAACTGTTAACACATGCGATACCACCACCATAAGCTGTGCTACCGATATACTGCCTATTTTTGTAGCTAACTGTAGTGTTAATAACTCCAGCTGCCACTCTGCAGCCAGCTCAAGCGGTGTTGACCTGTCAACGTGGAATGCGATAATGAAAGGCTATGCTACTAATGGCACCCTTATCAAAGATATTAACTTCGGAATGGGCAATAATATGCCTAAAGGCGGCACCCAGCTATCGGCCTGCGACATCAATAAGATAACCCGTTGGGCACACCTGGGCGGCATTAACAACTAATTCATAACCTTTAAAACTATAAAAATGAAAAAATTACTTTTTGTAGCCTTCATTCTAGGTTCTACAAATGCACTGTTCGCACAAAACTATATGACCCGTACCGGGAAAATATCTTTTAATGCAACATCACCCAAGTCACCAGAAAAAATTGAGGCGGTGAACAACGAAGTTGCTTCCATCCTTAATTCAAAAACAGGCGATTTTGTATTCCAGCTGCCTGTAAAAAGTTTCAAATTTGAGCGCGAACTGATGCAGCAGCACTTTAATGAGAACTACATGGAGAGCGATAAATTTCCAAAATCGGAATTTAAAGGCAAAATATCCAATCTTGCCGATGCTAACCTGGGCAAAGACGGTACTTATAATGTGACGGTGGCTGGTAAGTTAAGCATACATGGCGTAACTAACGATGTTTCAGTACCTGGTACAATAACAGTAAAAGGAAAAGACGTTACCGCTAAGGCTAAGTTTACCATTAAAATGGCCGACTATAAAATAACAGTACCAACAGTAGTTGCTGATAAAGTAAGCAAAGAGGCTTCTATTACCATTGACGCTGCCCTTATTCAAAAATAATTTCGTTTCAGATAATACATATTTATGCGTAAAATTTTAATGCTTGCTACGGCATTTTCTTTATCAGTTGCTACAACGTTTGCTCAGGGCGATGCCGATAGCATGATGAAAATGCTGGATGATGAAGATGCTGCGGTACCTAAAAAGGAAGACGTCAACTTTACCTTTAAGGCAACCCGCCTTATTAATGGCAGTACCACCGAAAGCCTGGGTGCAGGCGTGCTGGATATGCGTATCAGCCATAGGTTTGGTAAGATAAACCAGGGTGCTGAAAACTTTTTCGGTATTGACAACGCTAACACACGCATTGGCCTGGATTATGGTATTACCAAATACCTGATGGTGGGCATTGGCCATAATGTGTTGGGTAAGGAAAACGACGGTTTTGCCAAAGTAAAAATACTTCAGCAAAAGACAGAAGGCATGCCATTTTCATTGAGCTTTTTAACCGGTGCGTCCATACAAACAACAAAAGCGCCTACTTTGCCTACCACCGATATGAAGTGGTATTTTTCTAACCGTGTTTGCTATTTTAACCAGGTGCTTATATCACGTAAGTTTAACGATAAGCTTTCTTTAATGCTTATGCCATCAATATTGCATAACAACCTGGTTGATAGCACCAAGTTTGATAACAATACTATTGCCCTTGGGGTTGGTGGCCGCATTAAGCTGAGCAAGCGTGTGGCATTTACAGGCGAGTATTACTACCGTTTTACCGGCACCGATAATAATGTAGGTAGCGCAAAAACTTATAACTCATTGTCTTTAGGTTTTGATATTGAAACCGGTGGGCACGTGTTCCAGTTGCACATCACCAATTCGCCAGGTATTTCTGAGCGTATTATGCTGGGGCAGACAACCGATACATGGAGCAAGGGCGATATTCACTATGGCTTCAACATTTCAAGGGTATTTACAATCGTAAAGCCTAAAGAGTTTAAGAAGCACTAAGCTAATTCCTGATATTGGTAACTATATTATAAAAGAGGGGCACCCGCAAAGGCTGCCCCTCTTTCTGTATAGTGTTGGCAGGTATTATGCCATAGCCTGTTCTAGGTCTGCCAGTATATCTTCTATATTCTCAATGCCTACGCTCATCCTTATCAGGCCATCTGAGATGCCAAATTTAAGGCGCTGTTCCCTCGGTACGCCAAGGTGTGTAGTGGAAGCCGGGTGCGTTATTAGCGTATCGCAAGTGCCCAGCGAAACGGCATTGGTACACAATGACATGGTGTTGATGAACTTAACGCCGGCATCAAAGCCTCCCTTTAGCTCAAAGCTGAGCATACCACCAGCATGCTTCATTTGTTCCTTTGCCAAAGCATAGTGTGGGTGCGTAGCTAACCCAAGGTAATTAACCACCGAAACCGCGGTATGCGCAGCAAGGTAATCGGCCACTTTTTCGGCATTAGCGCAATGCCTGTCCATCCTCAGGCTCAGGGTACGCAGCCCGTTGGTGAGCAAAAAAGCATCGAATGCGTTGCTGTTGCCACCCAGAAGTCGGTGGGCTTTAGTAAGGCCTTTGCTCATGCGCTCAATGTCGCGGCCTACCAATATGCCGCCAACAGCTGTGCCATGCCCGTTGAGGTACTTGGTTGTAGAATGCACCACATAATCAACATCGTACCTGAATGGCTGCTGCAGGTATGGCGTGGCAAACGTATTATCAACCACCACAATCAGGCTATACTTTTTCGCCAGTGCCGATAGCGCCTTCAGCCCAAAGCATTGCAGGGTAGGGTTGGCCGGGGTTTCAATGTGCATCATCTTGATGCTTAAATCCGCCTTTATAGCAGCCTCTACGCCTTCCATGTCATGAAAGTCGGTTATGATATAGTTGATCCCATAGTCAGGCAGTATCTTCTCTATTATTTCGTGGGTGCCACCGTAAAGCGATTGGTGGGTAATGATTTTATCCCCGTTTTTCAGGTTGCCCAGGAACGCAGTTGAGATAGCAGCCATGCCGGACGCATGGAGGATAGCCTTTAGCCTAAGCGGGTTGCCAGATGCATCTTTTAGGCCAAAAGCTTCCAGCAACGCAATTTTTTCTTCAGCTTCCGTAATAGTGGGGTTGCCCCAGCGGCCATAGATATACCCCTGTTCTTCGCCTTTAAAAATAGCCGCCGCCTGCTCTGCGCTATCAAAGGTATAAGTACTTGATGCATATATAGGCGTAAGGTGCGCCCTATTGCTTTCCTGTGCGTGCCCACCGTGCAGGCAAATGGTATCGAAGCCTGAAGAATTGTTTTTGCCAGCCATTTTATAGTATTAATTTTGAAGGCAAAGGTACAGCCAGTAACCTAAAATAAGTAATGCCATGAAAGAACTATTAATACAATATGCTGCTTATAATATTTGGGCCAACAACCGCATGGTTGAAGCTATGAGGGCGCTGCCTGATAGCGCAGTTAACCAGGAAATGGACAGCAGCTTTAAGACAATAAAAGACACTGCCTGCCATGTATGGGGTGCAGAAGATATGTGGCTGCAACGGCTATCGCTGTCAGAAAACCCGGTATGGGTTGTAAAAGGTTTTGAAGGCAGTTTCGGCGAGGCGCTAACGAACTGGCAGGCGGCATCTAAAGATATTATGGGTTTTGTCGCCAGGCAGGATGAGGCTTCGCTTTCGGCAGGCCTGCATTATTCCGATTTGAAGGGCAACCGGCATACAACCCCGGTTTATATGGTATTGCAGCATGTTTTTAACCATGCAACCTACCATAGGGGGCAATTAGTTACTATGATGCGCACTGCCGGGGCTACCCAAATCCCGGGTACGGATTTCATTTTGTTTGCCAGGGAAAATAGCTGATTTCCTGTTTTTAGCTGTCGGGTGGCATTATTTTAGCATTATACTCAGGGGCTTTTTAATTACCTTGCAGTGTGATGTGGTATTATGTTTTTGTTTTTCTGTCTGCATTAATAGTTGATATAGTTCCTTTCTTCGGCCCGCCTGCGTGGACTGTGATGGTTTTCTTTCAGATGAAATACGGGCTCAATATTTGGGCAGTGATTATTATTGGTGTTATAGGCTCTACTCTGGGCCGTTATGTGTTAAGCAAGTACATACCTTTCCTTTCGTCAAAAGTTATTACAGATGAGAAGAACGAAGACCTGGCATACATTGGGAAAAGGCTGGATGAAGAAGGCTGGAAAATTCAGGCTTTTGTGTTGCTTTACACATTAATGCCATTGCCTTCTACGCCTTTGTTTACCGCAAGCGGCATGGCAAGGATAAGGGCAACACATATTTTACCCGCATTTTTTGTTGGCAAGTTTACCAGCGACATGGTTATGGTCGTTTCTGGCGACTATGTGGCCCGCAATACTATTGATATGGCCAACGGCTTGCTATCGTGGCAGAGTTTAGTGGGTACTGGGCTAGGTATATTAATAATCAGTGTTTTCCTGTTCATTGACTGGCGTGTACTGCTACAGCACAAGAAAATCAGGCTGAATTTTAAAATTTGGAAGTAAGGGGCAGTTATCCAAATAATGGCCCCATATGGCTGAATGCAGCTACGCAAAATGCAATAAGGCCTCCAATAGCGAAAAACGGGATGTATATTACCTTTTCCAGAATGTAAGATTTGGCAGAGAGCATCAGCAGGAACAAAATGCTATAGCTTATCCCAAATATCAGAAGATAATTATTCTCGTCTTCTAAACTCAGCATGTCGCCAGTGAGCCAGTATAGGGCTATGGTGCATGTAATGAAGGACGAGAACCGGGCCCAGTGTATAGGCCTGATGATTGGCTTTGTCATATTTTTTTGATTTCGTGAGTTTAGTTTTTAATTTTTTATTAGCAGATCATTAAAAAAATATAGCAGCATTCTCGTTAATGGTTTATTTAAAAGTACTTTTAAATTCAAAGTGAATTGGGCAAAAAAAAGCACACCCTTCTTATTGAACCCTTGCAGTTGTTAGTGCGGTAACCATATTCACTTTTTCCATTTTTTTAGTTAAGCCCTTTAATTATCTTTTCCAGTGCATCAAGGTGGGCACGAAAAGCCTTTTCTCCCGCTGGGGTTATAGTATATGTAGTGTTTGTCTTGCGGCCAATAAAGCCTTTCTCTACTTTTATAAATTTGTGTTCTTCCAGGTTTTTGAGGTGAGTGGCAAGGTTCCCATCAGTAACGTCAATAAGTGCTTTCAGGTCGTTAAAGTTCACGTTTTCACCCACCACGAGCGCGCTCATGATACCAATCCTTATCCGGCTATCGAATACCTTATTAAGTTGTGATATTGGGTTAACCATAATTTCTATTTCTACTAAAAAATGTTGTGCCTGTTACCTTCGTTACTTCCCCTGAACTTACCCTAGAACTACTTATCGTACTTGCTCCACATCATGGCGCCATACAATAGGTTGAGCAAGCCAAAGCCTGCCGCCCAAAAGTAAAGCCCGAAACCCGGATAAAAAAGGTTGCAGCAGCCCAAAGCTACATTTAGCATACCCAGGTACCTGATATCTGATAGCGTATGCCTGCTCCCACTTATTAATGCAAGCCCGTAAAAAACCAGGCAGGCAGGGCCTACAAACATACCGCAGCCGTTATAGATAAACGACACACAAAAAACGCCACCTGCCAACAATGGGAAAAACGCCGACATTACCATTTGCCTGCTGGCATTGTTAAATATGCTTTGGTTGTGCTTTTTTGCTTTACGGTAGGTAAAATAAAATGCCCCGGCTATGGCAACAACAAATACAGCAACGCCCAGCCACATCAGCCGCATGGTAACCGAATCGAAAGAATCTATTGAACCTTCAGTTGCCTTGCCTATATTCATATACTCCGGCTTCCTGAGCCAGTTACTAGCGATATACGCACCTACAAGGCCAACAGCGCCCGCCCAAATGCCCGACATTCCGCTCAGCGATACAAACCGTGCCGATTTATCCATTATACTGCGTATCTCCTGCAGGGCTTCTAATGATGCGTTATTTTCGTTGGGTTGCATATGAAAGTGCTTTGTACTTCAAAGTTATGGAGTAATTGTTGAAAAATGAAAATTTAATTTTAGGGGAAATTGGCTGGGGCGGGTTTGCAGCCTAAGGCCCATTCGCAAACGGGCCACTAATTAACATTCCATTCAAAAAAATGTGGATTAATCGTGATTTATGCTATGTAGCAATTGCGTAATTTTGCAATAGTTTTTAATAGATGGACGTAACTGGAAGAGGTGAGATGAAAGTCTGGATACCTCTGTTTTTTTCCTTGGTATTGATTGGGGGTATGGTATTGGGCTTTAACCTGCGCGACACTTTGCGCAGTAAACGCGATATCAATACTGTAATAGAGCGCAATGACCGCCTGGAACAGGTGATAGACCTTGTGAATGAAAAGTACGTTGACTCCGTAAACAGCGATAACCTTTACAAAGATGCCATCTCCGGCATACTCAGGTCCCTTGACCCGCATACTGTTTATATCCCCGCCGAAAAATTACAGGATGCCAACGACGACCTGGAAGGCTCGTTTTCAGGTATTGGTGTAGAGTTTTCTATTATGCGCGATACTATTGCAGTAACTGCCGTTATAGAAAAGGGGCCAGCAAGCATAGCCGGCATAGAAACAGGCGACAAGCTGATAAAAGTGGGGGATAGCGTAGTTGCCGGCGTTAATATTAATGTGGACCGCATTACCCACCTGCTTAAAGGAAAACAGAAAAGCAAAGTAATGGTTACTGTAAAGCCATTGTATGCAGCAGCCCTTAAGGAAGTAAGCATCACCCGCGACCTTATACCCGTGCATAGCGTAGATGCCAGCATCATGGTTGATGATAATACCGGGTACAT
>CANBTK010000091.1 GCA_947372365.1 Flavipsychrobacter stenotrophus
TTTTTGCTCACCAGTTACCTGCACTACCTCACCGAGGGCGGGCAGCTGCCTGCGGATATTGTTTACAAAACTTATTGCAGTGCCGCACCCAAGCCAGGCAACCTATATTACGCTTACGATTTCGATTACATTACCAGGGGCGGCTGGGCTTTTACAGTTGTTAATGCTGCCGACTGGGTGCCTGAAACGCCGGTTTCTATACAAACCACAACGGATTTCAATAAGATTAACCCGTTTTCTTCAGCCGGGGAAATGACACGGAAGGAGAAATTTATTGTAAAGGTGGCGTTGCGGCACATTTACCACAGGATGGACAGGACAACCCGTAAGGCGCAAAAGGCCCAGCAAAGATACCTGGGCAAGTTGGCATACAAGCAGGTGAAACAATACATGCACGGATTGGAAAAGCCCAAACTAGCCGGGTGCAATAATTATATGAGGGCTGGTACGCCTATAGTGTTGCAGCCTGATGCCGATTACTACAAGCGTTTCCCCGATAGCGGTGCCAACGTTTTCAGGCACCACCTGTTTGAACCGTACTATTACCTGGTTACTAAGCAATATAAATAACCTTGCCATTGGTTATGTATTGGGCAATTCAATATTGGTATAGTAATTATCGTAATAACACCTGTGCCAAGGCGCAGGCATTAGCTCTCCCTTTGCCCTTCAGGGAAAAGGGCTGGGGTTTAGGGTAATGTCGGAAACACTATAAATAACCTTGCCGTCGGCCATGTATTAGGTGTGTACTTATTGTTTTTGTTGTATACGTATTCCACATTAGGAAATAAAAAACTTGGTGGTAATAAAATACGATTAACTTTGAGAAAGTAACTTGTTAAAAATCACGTTTATATGCCTAGAGTATTGGTTATTGATGATGATCTTGTTATGCTGAATGCTATCAACCACATACTGAGTAAAAACGGTTATGATGTTGAAACTGCCACTAACGGAAAAGAAGGTTTAGAAAAAATTGATGTTGAGGAGTTTGACCTGGTCATCACCGATATCATGATGCCGCACCACAACGGCCTGGCAGTACTGAGCCTTGTAAAAAGTAACCCGCTGAAAAAGCACACCAAGGTAGTTACTATGTCATCGGCAGGCAATGTGGCTATTAAAAACGAGGCTATCATTTTAGGCGCGGAGGAATTTATGACCAAGCCTATTAAAGCTAACTACTTACTTGAAATTGTCAAGAAATACACCAGCCTTTTACCTGAGCACAGGTACCTGGTTACCCGCAAGCCATCGAAGGTGCATAATTCATAAAGAATGCCTTTTAAAGATATTGAATAGCTATTAAGCCCTTGGTTTGATAGCTATTTTTTTATGTTCTCCAGTATCAGCAGCTGCTCTAAAACAGCATGTGTGGCAGGGCAAACGAGTGCATTCTGCAAGGTAAGCGCAACACGCTTTATCAGCACATCTTCGTCGGTATACGGATAGCGGCGGCAATCGCTGGGGCGGTCTTCGTAAATATTGCACGTGTTATCTTCTGCAAGAAAAGGGCACGGCAACTGTCGCACCACATAATCCCCTTCCTTATCCAATTTCAGATAATTAGCGACTAGGTCGCCTTCTTTTATGTGCAGGCTTTTAGCTATGCGCTTAATATCCGGCTGCTTAAAGCGCGGCGAATGGTTCTTGCAGCAATTGGCACATTGCAGGCAATCAATTTTGCTGAAGGCTTCTTCATGCAAATCAGGCATAGCTTTCAGCATCCTGTTCTTATTGCCCCGCTCCAGCATATATTTATATGCCTTCTGGTGCTCTTTAGCTTCTTTTTCCCAATCCTCTATCAATTGTAAATTATAAGTTATAAATTATAAATGGTGTTATGCCGTTTTGAATGGTAGCAGGTAATATTTTGTTCGCGGTTACCAAGTGAGTGTTTATGCCGGAAGTGATTTTTTAGTCGTTTTTATTATAGCTGTAATTAGGCTGATGACTTCTTTTGCATCTGCAATAATGCTTGTAAATTGCTCATCACTTAGGTACTCCGTAGCTTGTAACAATTCAATCCAGTATATAGATTCATTGGCCTCTTTCTGTGCAATTGCAAGCTTATGTATAAAGTCGTTTTTGCTTTCGGCATGTACAGATTCACGAACCAATGCGCCAACAGCTGTCCCGCTTCTAAGAAGTTGCCGGGCTATGATAAATTCACTTTTCTCGCTTGTAAGGTATTTGTAGAGATTTACTACCCGAATTGCAAACCGGGAACTTTTATCTTTTACAACATTATCTTTCATAACCAGCCAGTAAATTAAGAATAACAAAACGCTATTGTTTCGTCAACCCCATTTATCATTTATAATTTACAATTTATAATTGAATTAAAGGTTTATCTTCTCCATTATCCTTTCCAGGTCCTCATCGTTATAGAACTCTATTAATATGCTGCCTTTACCATTTTTCTTGCGGTCTAGTTTTACGCGCGTCGAAAGGTGGGAGGCAATATTGTCTTCAATCCGCTTGTAGGGTGGGGGCAGCTTAGCGAGTGCCTTTACTGGCTCTTTGGGCCCTTTTTCGGTGGCCATATCCTTTACCAGTTGTTCTACCTGGCGCACCGAAAGGCCACGCTGAATGGTTTCGCGGAAAACATACAACTGTTGGTCTACATGCTCCAGGCTTATGATGGCGCGGGCATGGCCCATGCTCAGTTGCCCGTCGCGTACCGACTTTTGTACATCCGGTGGCAGCTTTAATAAACGCAGGTAGTTAGCTACAGTGCTGCGCTCTTTTTTCATGCGCTCAGATACTTGCTCCTGCGTGAGGTCGCATTCATCCATCAGGCGGCGGTAGCTCATCGCAATTTCAATGGCGTTGAGGTTTTCGCGTTGCAGGTTTTCAAGCAATGCCATTTCCAGCATCTCCTGCCCGTCAGCGGTGCGTACATAGGCAGGGATATCGGTTAACCCGGCTAATTTAGATGCCCTCCAGCGGCGTTCGCCGCTTATGAGCTGGTATTTATTCTGCGATGTTTTTACAACAGTAATAGGCTGTATAATATCATGCAGCTTTATGCTTTCCGAAAGCTCACGTAGCGCCTGCTGGTCAAAGTCGTGCCTTGGCTGCTTAGGGTTTACTTCCACCAAATCAACAGGTATGCGGGCAATAGTATTAATGCCTGCTTGGTGCTGGTTTTGCTGTGGTTCGTTATTGGGGGCCTTAGGGGCATTTATTTCATCTTCCATGTTGCTGAGCAACGCGCGTATCCCTTTTCCTAAAGCCTGTTTTTTATTTATTTGCGACATCCTAGTTCTCTAAAATTTTAGCCTGGGTTTTAATTTTGGTCATATTGTTCTTCTGTAGTATTTCCTTGGCCAGGTTCAGGTAATTGATAGCCCCTGTGCTTTCGGCATCATACAGCAGTACCGGCTTGCCAAAGCTTGGCGCTTCGCCCAGCCTTGTATTGCGGTGCAATATGGTATTAAAAACAAGGTCATTGAAATGGTTCTTAATTTCTTCCACCACCTGGTTGCTGAGGCGCAGGCGGCCATCATACATAGTCATTAAGATACCTTCTATTTTAAGGTCGGCATTAATGCGGGTCTGTACAATTTTAATAGTATTCAGCAGCTTGCCCAGCCCTTCCAATGCAAAGTATTCGCACTGTACGGGTATGATAACGCTATTGGCTGCCGATAGCGAGTTAACCGTTATTAGGCCCAGCGAAGGCGAGCAGTCAATGATGATGAAATCATAATTTTTCAGCTCAGGCTCCAGCGCCTTGCGCAGCACATGCTCCCTGTTTGGGTGGTTAATCAGCTCTATCTCCGCGCCCACAAGGTCAAGGTGGCTGGGCAGCAGGAATAAATTAGGCGTTTCGGTTTCCAATACTACCCCCGCTACCGGCGTTTCGTTTACCATGCAGTCATACAGGCTCAGCTGCACATTCTTCAGGTCAAACCCATTGCCGGTGGTGCTGTTAGCCTGTGGGTCGGCATCCACAAGCAGTGTTTTATATTCAAGTACGGCAAGGCTTGCTGCAAGGTTAATTGCAGTAGTTGTTTTGCCCACACCGCCTTTCTGATTCGCTATTGCTATTACTTTTGCCATTGTGTTTCTTTAGTCGTAAGCCGTAAGTCGTAAGTCGCAAGTCCGTCTTCAGGCTTCAAACTTTTTACCTCTGGCTCTATTAATTATTATTTCTGTTAACTAGCCTATGGGTTCCACCCATCGCTATAATATTTCTCGCTTTCAGGGCTTACATCCCAGCTTTCTACTAACTACTAGCTACTTTCTACTTTCTACTTTCTACTTTCTACTTTCTACTTTCTACTTTCTACTTTCTACTTTCTACTTTCTACTATTTACTAAGTACTAAATACTGATAGTTTCTCCAATTTCCAGCAATATCAGTTCCTTGCCTGCAGCCTTAAATTTAGCGATTACTTCCTCATGGTTCACTTTTATATAACCAAAAGTATCGAAGTGCACGCCAATTATCTTATCGCATTGTATGAATTCCGCAGCTATTAGGGCATCATCGGCATCCATAGTAAAATTGCCGCCTATAGGCAAAACTGCAAAGTCGAGCTTAGCAAACCTTGGTACCAGCTGCATATCCATCATAAGTGCAGTATCGCCGCTATAATAGAATTTCTTTTCTGCATCAGGCATCAGGAAACCTCCTGCCGAACCTCCGGCTGAGCCGTCAGGCATTGTGCTGCTGTGCCATGCAGGCAGGAAACGCAACTTGCCAAATTCGAATGTTGTACTCCCTAAATTGATAGGGTGTACATTTTTTACTCCGTTTTTTTGAGCCCAGTTTATCAGCTCATAGGCCGCTATTACCTTTGCGCCGGTTCGTTGCGCAATATGCACAAGGTCTCCTACATGGTCGCCATGCCCATGCGATACTAATATATAGTCGGCTTCAATTTTGTCTATATCAATATGCTTTGCCAGCTCATTGCCGCTTATAAACGGGTCGAACAAAATCTTGTTGCCACCCGTTTCTATAGCAAAGCAGGAATGCCCGTAAAAAGTAAATTTCATCTTCAGCAAATTAATTAATACATCGCAAAGTTAAAGTAGAAAACCCGAAGTAAGAAGTAAGATATTTGTTATGCGTAAGCTGCCGGTTGGTAATTTTTTAGTATTTGAAGTGCGGCTTGGGTTGTGGTGCCTTATATATGGCACTCCTTCATAAAAAAACACCTCACATGAGGTGTTTATGTAATTTGGTTAGCTAAGTCGGCCCTATTTATGCCCGGTAAAAGTGCAAGGGGTTGAGGCTATGCCCGATATGGTTAAAGATAGGGTAGTACTGTCCAGGTTGCCGGTGCCGGTAATGGAGTAGCTCTTATTGCAGTTATCGGTAAATGTTTGTGTGGGTATGGCTATGGCGTTGCCGCTTGCCGATAGGGTAAGCGTAACCGGGTAGGCACATGTGCCAGTGCCTAAAGTTATAGCCGTGGTGAGTGTATTGGCATCTACGCCGCCATTAATTAAGTAGGTGGTGCTGCCGCCCGAGCAGCTGTTAGTGCCTACCCACGTACCCTGGAATTTAGAGGTGGCAATAGTTGTATCTTCTTTCTTTTTACAAGCGGCTACAGTAAGTAAAAGGCAGGCTGCTATTACGGGTAGTGCTTTCCTGAAGCCAGGGGTTTTGGTTGCTTGTTGTTTCATTAGGTTGTTTTATACTGCTAAAATAGTGTATTTCGATGATTGTGGACGGCAGCCCTGCAATTACCCCTACTTACGCCCCGTAAAGGTGCAGGTGTTATGTACTACACCGGTTGCATGCAGGTTTAGCGTGAGTGTGCTGCCTTCTATGCTGCCGCCACCGCTAAGTATAAAGGCATTGTTGCAATTGTCAGGGAACGTTTGTTGGGCCATTTCTATGAATTTCCCCGTAGTTTTCAGTGTCGTTGTAACTTCATTTACGCAATTGCCAAAACCAACGGTACCCTTCCCGGTTACTGTATTGCCATCGCTGCCGGCGCTTATCACATACCGGGTGGTTATCCCCGGGTTGCAATCATAAGTGCCCACCCAGGTACCAACAAACCTTTCGCCATCGTGGTCGGTCACCGGGTTTGTTTCTGCCTTTTTAGAGCATGCCGAAAGCGCGAGGATGGCAATGGTTATTATGCCGGTAATGGCATTTTTATAGTTTAACATAGAAAGTGGGTTTTATTTCAATAAGGGTCATTATTAGTGGCACTAAGGGTGCCTTTATTGTATAATATTCATCTCGTCAATTAGCCAGCCTGCGCCACCGAATTTATCAATGATGAAGAGCGTGTAACGAATGTCAACTGATATGTTCCTGCAGCGGTTGGGGTCAAAAAGGTAATCGCTCATGGTGCCCTCGTAGGCACGGTCGAAGTTGGTGCCTATCAGTTCGCCCCTGCTGTTAAGCACGGGGCTGCCGGAGTTGCCGCCTGATGTATGGTTATCAGCTACAAAAGCCAGTGGCAGAATGCCTTTTTCAGCCCACCTGCCAAAGTCTTTCTTTTCGTATAAGCTGGTGAGCTTAGCAGGCACTTTGTACCAGTCGTTCTGCTGGTCGTCCAGCGCTACCATTTCATCAATGGTGGTGCGCCATGAGTATTTGGGCTTGCCATCCGGGTCTATGCCTTTTACATTGCCGTAGCTGAGCCTGAGCGTAAGGTTGGCATCAGGGTAGAAAAACCTGCTGCTATCGCGCCGCATCTGCGCTTTAATGTACAGCCTGTTCAGGTAGTGCTTCTGGGCCCTGAATGCCTCTATTTTGGGTGTTAATTTTGCCTTGCGTATGGTGGTAACGGTATTATATAATTGCCATGCCGGGTCCTGCAATATGCGGTTGCTATCAGCAGCTTTGGCATGTGCCGCAAAGTACAATAGCCTTTCCTGGCTGGCTATCAGCGACGTATCATAAATGAAATTTGCCCATTTTTTGAAGTTCTTTTTATGTGCTTTGTATTCCGCCCTGTAGTAATCGGGCAGCCATTCTTTGCACTTTTTAAAGTAGATAGGCATAAGTTTTTTAAACACATCCTTATCGGTAGCCAGGTCGTAATTTTTATAAAACCAGCCCAGCGATGTGGCCAGTTTAGAAAGCGTGTCATTCAGTGCGCTTTCTGATAGGTTTGCCCTGAAACATACGGCAAAGCGTTCCAGCGACGAGCCCTGCTGTATCAGTTCTATGCCCAGCAGGTCTTCCCGTATGTGCAGGTCCTGAGTGAGCAGGTTGTCCACTTCTTTCG
>CANBTK010000092.1 GCA_947372365.1 Flavipsychrobacter stenotrophus
TGAGACCTCTTTGAGGTCGTTAGCAATGGGGCGGTCATCTGTGGGCGGTTCGCCTTCCTTTTTCACAGTTTCGCGTAACATACTAAGGTCCAGTTTATCAGAACCCTTCAGGTACAAAAGCCCACCACATTCCATTGGAATGTCACCCAAAGGTATCCAAAGTGTGAGTACATTGTCTGTACCATCGTTAAGATAAGTATAGTCGGAGTGCGCCCGCGATGAAACATTGGTGCCTTTATAAAAATGCCTGAGCGGTTTGCGTTTAAGCTGCACAACATCGGCGCCCTGCATCAGCAGCTCTGCAACAGCCCTCAACCTGGGGTTGTGCGTAAATGCAATGAACTGGCTGTTTTTTACGAACTGTGCTGCCGGGTGGTGTGGTAAGCCATGTTCCGACGGCCGGTACTGTAGCTTGCCAGAAAAAATCCCCTCCCTGCGCGACGTACCTTCTTTGAAAATTACGTCATCGAACTGCTGCATGTACAGCTCCCTCAGGTCAAACACGCTATCCCGATTGAGGAATGATTTCAGATATACATAACCATCCCTTTCGAATTGGGCTACCAATGCATTTTTGTCTGAAATGCTAGCAGGCTTCAACTCCTCGAAATACTGAGGCGTGAACGGAATCTTCAGTCCGTTGGAAGTGTAAAAATCTGGTCGAATAGCAGTTGTTGTCTCTGGCATGTTTATCGTTACAATATTACCTAATATTTATTGAATTATAAAACAGGGCATTTCCCGCAGAGGTACTGCTGGCTATTATCCGGGCCTTTCGCAATAATATTCCTACAAAAAGAAGCCGCCTCAGGTTTGGCTCCTGAGGCGGCTTCTAAAAAGTAAGTTATTAAAATTCCTAGGCTTCTATCTTCGCCCCGTCTTCCCTGGCCTTATAAGCCTTCACCTGCTCCAGTGCATCAGGCACTACGTCGCTGGTTATAACAATGAAGCTGTCTTTTACAGCATTGTTCATGGCGTAGTCTATTGCTTCAGCTTCGTTTTTGATGACAGTGATTTTCTTGTTCGCATCAACCGAATGGATGCCTTTTGTCATAAGGCCTATTATCTCCTCTTCTGTGCGGCCACGAAGGTGCTTATCCTGCCTGATGATAATCTCGTCGAATATCTTACCCGCAACTTCACCCAGTGAAATTATATCCTCGTCCCTGCGGTCGCCAACACCTGCTATAATGCCCACTTTCAGCGATGCCTCAACCGAATCGAGGAATTTGCCAATTGCCTTAAAGCCATGCGTATTGTGCGCATAGTCAAGCATTACAGAGTAGTTGCGGAAGTGGAACATATTCATGCGGCCAGGCGTTTGCGCCGGCGATGGCACAAATGTTTGCAGTGCCTGCCTTATGTCTTCTGTCTTGAAATCCTGCACATAGGCTGCAAGCGTAGCCGCCAGCACGTTAGAAATATTGAACTCAGCCATACCGGAGAATGTAAGCGGTATGTTGGTTACTTTTTCCACCCGTATCTTCCAGCTGCCTTTTAATATAGTTACATAGCCGTGCTCATAAATAGCGGCAAGGCCGCCTTTAGCGCAATGCTTTTTAATACGGTCGTTTTCTTCGCTCAGGGAGAAATAAGCCACTTTGCACTTGAGCCCGTCATGCATAGCATAAACCAGGTCGTCATCGGCATTAAGTATAGCATAGCCCTCAGGGAATACAGTATTTACAGCAACCGCCTTCACCTTAGCCAGTTTTTCAATTGTGTCAATGCCGCTCAGCCCCAGGTGGTCTTCAGCCACATTGGTTACCACAGCCACATCGCAATTGTGGAAGCCTAAGCCTGCCCTTAAAATACCGCCACGGGCACACTCCAGCACCGCATAGTCAACGGTAGGGTCGCGCAACACAAACTCAGCCGAAACAGGGCCTGTGCAATCGCCCCTCATCATTATCTGGTTCTGTATATAAACGCCATCGGTTGTAGTGTAGCCCACTTTGTAGCCCATTTGTTTAACAATATGGGCAATAAGCCTTGTGGTAGTGGTTTTACCATTAGTACCCGACACTGCAACTATAGGTATGCGGGCGCTGGTACCCGGCGGGTACAGCATGTCTATTACCGGCTCGGCAACATTCCTTGGCAACCCTTCGGTAGGGTCCAGGTGCATACGGAAACCCGGTGCTGCATTCACTTCCAGTACGCTGCCACCGTTTTCCGATAGCGGCACCGAAAGGTTATCGGCCATAATATCAATACCACAGATATTCAGGCCTATGATGCGCGCTATGCGCTCTGCCATGAATACATTCGTAGGGTGCACATAATCTGTTACGTCAGTAGCCGTGCCGCCAGTACTCAGGTTGGCTGTTGGCTTCAGCCAAAGCTCTTCCCTGTCTTCAAGTACAGTTGCAAGCGTGTAGCCGCGCTTGTTGAGTATATCCATTGTGAAATCATCTACCTTAATTGCGGTGAGCACTTTTTCGTGCCCATAGCCGCGGCGCGGGTCTTTATTTACAATATCTATTAACTCTTGTATGGTATGCAGTCCATCGCCTATTACTGCTGCAGGCGTGCGCAATGCCGCTGCTACAAATTTGTAGTTAACAACCAATACGCGGAAATCCCTGCCGGTGATGAATTTTTCGCAGATAACCGCCCTGCCATATACTTTGGCTGCTTTAAGCCCGGTAACCGCATCTTCCCAGTTGCGTATATTGGTGGTGGCACCCTTGCCATGGTTGCCATTTACCGGCTTGGTAACTATAGGGTAGCCTATTTTATCAATACATGCTTTCAGGTCCTCTTCATCATAAATGATGCGGCCACGTGGCACCGGTATTTCCGATGCTTCCAGCAGGTTCTTGGTTTCTTCTTTATCGCAGGCTATTTCCACAGCTATACTGCTGGTAGTGCTGGCTATTGTAGCCTGCACACGCCTCTGGTTTACGCCATAGCCCAGCTGCACCAGCGAATGCCTGTTAAGGCGTATGTAAGGTATCTTCCTTTTTATGGCCTCATCTACTATAGAGCCGGTGCTTGGCCCCAGGCGCTCGTCTTCCCTTATCTCCCTAAGGTTTTGTATTTCGGCCTCTAGGTCCACATCTACGCCATCTACCAGGTCCTGCGCCATTCTCACTGCCGCCTTAGCTGTATATATGCCAGCCTTGGCTTCCTGGTAAGAAAATACTACGTGGTAAACGCCCGGGTCCTTGGTTTCGCGCGTACGCCCAAAACCTGTGTCCATACCTGCAAGCGTTTGCAGTTCCAGGGCTATATGCTCTATCACATGGCCCATCCAGGTGCCTTCTTTAATACGGGTAAAGAAGCCACCGGGAACACCTTCGGAACAACGGTGTTCGTGCAAAGTGGGCATCAATGCTGAAATCCTTTCCAGGAACCCAGGTATTTTATCTGTAGGCCTCTGCTCCATATCCTCAAGGTCAAGGAGCATTACAATTAATTTATGCCTTGTTGATGACCAATAATTTGGCCCGCTCATCGCTTTTATTTCCAGTATTTTCATCAGTCCGCTTTATTTTGTCATTAAGGTAAGTATTTTATTGAGTATTGCAAATTATCGCAGCCTATAAAGCAGCCTTCCCGATAATTTATTTATAATTGCAGCAGGAACCTTGGTGGTTTGCCTAATTCCGCACCTTATGAAATTTACAGAAAAAATGCTGGCCCTTCTGGTGGCTATTGGCTTCGGCCTCAACATATTCCATATGAAAGGCGGGCTTGAGTCGGTAATGATTGCAGTACTCTGCCTGGCCCTGCTGTACTTCTTTTTCGGCTTCCTGCTGTTTAACGGCATCAGGCTGCGCAAGGCTTTTGAACGGAGCAGCTATGCAGGCTTGCCAACGCTTAATATAATTGCCGGCGTGGTGTCGGGCATTTTCATGGCAGTTATGGTGATGGGGGTAATGTTTAAAATAATGCACTGGCCTGGCGGCATGCTTATGTGCGCCGTTGGTGTTGGTGTGAATTTACTACTGGCTGCAGCAGCCTACAGGGAAAACAAATGGGTGCAGCCCAAGCTGCCTACCAATATCCTGATACGGATGGCTATTATAGCGGTAACGTATTTCGTTATAATGCCGCTGCTGTCAAAAATATCGTTGTAAACGCAACAAAAAGCCCATGCTATGGATATATTGTTTCAGCACCCGGCCCTGGGTATTCTTTTTGCCCTTTGCCTGCTCATTTACAGCCTCGCATTTATGGCAGGGGCCGGCCTACTGATAGCCTTCTGGTTTAATAAAAACAAAAAGCTGAAAAAGGCGGGGCTACGGCTATTGCTTGTTGCGTTAGTTGCCGCCGTGGTTGGCAGCATTTGTGTGGCAATTTGAGTTGCCTGATGTCCGAAGTACAGCTCGCCAAAATTTGCTTATTTTCGCTGGGGTAAATGCCTGTATTCAAACTCAAAACAACCCGCATGATAAAGAGGCTCTTCCTTCTACTCGCACTTATTGTTTCTTTTACAACTTCTTTCGCCCAAAGCAAGGACGAAAAAGCCATAACAACAATGCTTGCTGCCCAGGTAACCGAGTGGAACAAGGGCAATATAGAAGGCTACATGCATGGCTACTGGGAAGATGACAGCCTGCTGTTTATAGGCTCCAAAGGCCCGCGGTATGGCTATGGTGTTACCCTGAAACGGTATAAAGAAGCCTATCCCGATACCGCACACATGGGCAAACTCACTTCCACCATTACCCGCCTGCAAAAGCTACCGGGCAAATACTACTTTGTGGTGGGCAAGTGGGCACTACAACGCAGCGTAGGCGATGTTAGCGGCAGCTATACCCTGCTGCTACGGAAGGTAAAAGGCAAGTGGGTTATTATAGCTGACCATTCTTCGTAGAAGGAACCCCACCCCTGCCCTACCCAGCAGAGAGGGAGGTGTGTGAATACTCCATTCCCATTTTGCCCATTAACTGGCTGCTATGATTAAAGTTACTACTGTTTTACTATTAAGCCTTTTTGTGAGTGCATGCGCTATTGATATCACTAACAATGTTGTGCTGAAACAGGCCTATAGCAGCGGCAAAAGCAAAGTGGCTACCCTTTTCTTAAAAGAGGTAGGTGCAACGTCTGATAACTCGCTGCAAGTGTCGGTGGCACCAGCCAATAAGAAACTGGGTAAAGAAGAAACCGGCAATGCCTTTACTGCCGATTCCGGCCATAATGAAGCTACTCAGGATAGCAGCGCCGTAAACATGCAGTGGCTTTCCGGCGATACCCTTCTAATAGAATATGACAAAAAGCTAAGGGTGTTTACCCAAAACCATAGAGTAGGCAACACCACTATTATTTACCGGGAAAGGTAACAAAGTGCCCAACCGCTCAGCGGCCTTCACCGCCTGGTGTACCCACCGCATTGGCCCAAAACCCTCCACACCCATCATATAAATCATTGTTCAGGCAATCAAATAAACCGAAGCCCCGCCAACCAAAGAAATCAAGGTTCAGACAATTTTATTAGCTTCGCCACTAATTAAAAGCAAGCCCTTTAATGCTCTTCAACTCCTTACAGTTCCTTATTTTCTTTATGGTGGTGTCGCTGGCTTATTACCGGCTGCCGAACCAGCGGTCGAGGGTATGGTTGCTGCTTATAGCGAGTTGCTATTTTTATATGAGCTTTGTACCAAAGTACCTGCTTATACTGGGCGGCACTATTGTTATTGATTATTTTGCAGGCTTCCTTATCAGCAACAGCAAGGGCAGCACCCGTAAAGCATGGCTCACCATGAGCATTATCGCCAATGTGGGCGTGCTGGTTTACTTCAAGTACTTTAACTTCCTGCTGGATACCCTTGCCCCCGCCATCAGGAGTGCCTTCCCGCATTACGACATACCCTACCTCAATATCATATTGCCCATAGGATTGTCGTTCCACACCTTTCAGGCTATGAGCTACACCATAGAGGTTTACAGGGGTAACCAGCCACCTGAAAGGAACTTTGTGGTGTATGCCTTGTATGTTATGTTTTACCCGCAACTGGTGGCGGGCCCTATAGAGCGCCCCCAGAACATACTGCCACAACTGCACCAGTACCAGCCCTATAACTGGGGCAATGTGAAGGAAGGGCTGGCGCGCATGTTGTGGGGCTTCTTTAAAAAAGTGGTTATCGCCGACAGGCTGGCTATAGAAGTGAACCATGCTTATGCCCATACCGGGCTGGCTTCATCGGCACTATGGGTGGGTGCCATTTTCTATTCCTTCCAGATTTATTGCGACTTCTCTGGCTATTCCGACATAGCGCTGGGCTCCGCCAAAGTAATGGGCATCGGCCTGATGGAAAATTTCAACCAGCCCTATATTTCGGCCTCCATTACCGAGTTCTGGAGCCGCTGGCACATTTCACTATCCTCTTGGTTCCGCGACTACCTTTACATACCACTGGGCGGCAACCGGAAAGGGGAAGCCCGGCGAAAACTAAATGTATTCGCCACCTTTATGCTCAGCGGGCTGTGGCACGGCGCCAACTTCACCTTTATCATATGGGGGCTGCTGCACGGGCTGCTGGTTACGTTTATGCCCGGTGGCAAGCGCAGCGGCGGCAACATAGTAAAAACAGCCCTGCTGGCCACCTTCAATTTTATTCTAGTTACCCTTTGCTGGGTGTTCTTCCGCTCGCCGCACATACACGAAGCCAAGCGGTATATCAAGGGCTTGTTCACCTTCACAGGCGGTAATGTTTCGTTCGGGCTTAATACTAATGAGCTGCTGTTTTCCGCAGGCCTTATTGCGGTACTGATGATAAGGGAATATAAGCTTAAGGGGCACGCTATAAGCAGCGATAGCAGGTTTGCCTGGTACTGCGCCATTATGGTAGCCGTGTGCTACTTCTTTGGCGTGTTTGAAGAAAACCAATTCATCTATTTTCAATTTTAGCCGCCATGAAAAAAGCCTTATCCTACATATGCATCATCATCGGGCTGTTCCTGCTTTTCGCAGGTACTTCGCGGTGGACGGTGGGCTATATGTGGAACCGTAAGCGGCATGAAATGTGGTGGGGCGAGCACCAGAATAACTATGGCGACCTTACTAAAATAAGCTACCTGGATGACATAAAGATTTTCCAGACGCCGAAGGACTACACCTTTACAAAACCTGCCGATAGCAGCAGCCCTAAAAACATTGATTTGTACCTTTGGGGCGATAGCTATACCGAAGACATACCCGCCTACGCCTTCGCCCATGTAAATGCCTACCACTATGGCCGCAACC
>CANBTK010000093.1 GCA_947372365.1 Flavipsychrobacter stenotrophus
ATGTCACCCTTTAGGGCCGGGGTAAAACATGTCATCCGCCCCGACGGCCAATGCAAAACTATCTTTTTGAAATTTAATTAATCTGTTGTACATTTGCAGTATAACAAGAAAAAAGAGAGGGGACAATTAGTTGTCCCCTCATTTTTTAAGTATGGCTGAAACAATTGAAAAGATACACGCGTTTATTGAGCCTCTGCTCGAAGGCACTGATGTATTTATAGTAGACGTAAAAATAAAACCCACCAATAACATTAAGGTATTCCTTGATGCTGATGGCGGCTTTTCTATTGAAAAGTGCGTTGCGGTGAACCGCAAGCTGTACCACCTTATTGAAGAGAGCGGCATGTACCCCGATGGCGATTTTTCGCTGGAGGTTTCCAGCCCGGGTATTGATGAGCCGCTTACGCTGCTCAGGCAATATAAAAAGAATGTGGGCCGCAAAGTTGCTGTAACAGATACAGACGACAAAGAAACGGTGGGCCTGCTGGCTGCGGTAACAGATGAAACTATTACGCTGGAGGTAAAAGCCCACAAGGCAAAGCCCGCAGCAATGGTAGAAGTGCCATTTTCGAAAATAAAAAAGACAATCGTACAAATCATTTTTTAACAAGGTTCCGCCAATAAAATTACTTTGGCGGGAGAAAACTAAAGTATATGCCAAGTATCAATCTTATTGACTCCTTTCAGGAGTTTAAAGAAGCCGAAAATATTGACAGGCCTACACTCATGAAGGTATTGGAAGACGTGTTCAAAACACTGTTGCGTAAAAAGTATGGCAGCGATGATAACTTTGACGTAATTGTGAATGACCAGACGGGTGACCTTGAAATTTTTAGGCGCCGCGAGATAGTGGAAGATGAACTGGTGGAAGACGAAAACGCGCAGATACCTTATACCGAAGCAATAAAAATAGAAGCCGATTACAACGTAGGCGAAGAAGTATATGAGGAAGTAGACGTAGTGGAGTTTGGGCGCAGGGCAATATTAGCAGCAAAACAAACACTTGCAGCACGTATTGGCGACCTTAAAAAGAATAACCTGCTTAAAAAATATGCCGACAGGGTTGGCGATATTATAAGCGGTGAAGTTTACCAGATATGGAAAAAGGAAATGTTGCTGCTGGATGACGAAGGCAATGAGCTGATCATGCCAAAGTCGGAGCAGATACCTACCGATTTCTTTAAGAAAGGTGAGACAGTACGTTCGGTAGTGAAGAAAGTGGAAATGAGGAATAACTCACCCGTTATTATCCTTAGCCGCACGCACTCATCATTCTTGGAGAAATTATTGGAAATTGAGGTGCCTGAAATAATGGATGGCCTTATAGTTATAAAGAAAATAGTACGTGAGCCAGGCGAAAGGGCGAAAGTAGCTGTGGAAAGCTATGACGACCGTATAGACCCGGTAGGTGCTTGTGTGGGTATGAAGGGTAGCCGTATACATGGCATAGTGCGCGAGTTGAAGAATGAAAACATTGACATCATTAACTATACCAATAACGTTCAGTTGTTGTTGCAGCGCGCTTTAACGCCTGCCCGCATTAACAAAATGAACCTGGATGGCGAGAAAATGAGCGCAGATGTTTACCTTGACCCTGACCAGGTATCCCTGGCCATTGGCAAAAAGGGTGTGAACATCAAGCTGGCGCAGGAGCTGACAGGCTACTCAATAGATGTGTTCCGCGATGTGAAAGAAGAGGTTGAATACGATATTGACCTTGACGAATTTACAGATGAAATAGAGCCATGGGTTATTGACGAGCTGAAGCGCATTGGTTGCGATACCGCACTGAGTGTGTTAGACCTTTCGGCTGAAGAGCTGGTACGTAGGACAGACCTTGAGGAAGAGACTGTACGTGAATTGAGGAATATACTTGAAGCAGAATTTAAGGAAGGAGAGTAATCCTGCAACCGTATTGATGCTTTTTTGAGTAAATATTTGTGAAAATCTTAGCGTATGGTATAAAATTTTTAATGAAATAATAATAATAAGTTTTTAGGCGTAACATAATTTCAGTGATACAGGCGATAAACCTACATTTTTTAGGATAAAATGATGTAGGTTTGTATATCAAGTGAGGGCCAGAGTGCATTCTGGCATAGATATTTTGACAAGGAAATAGAATAATGACAACAACAACATCAAAGACACCCAGGTTACTGGAAGCTGCTAAAGAATTTAATATCGGAAGGGAAACTCTGGTTCAGTTCCTTACTGATAAAGGGTTCCCTATTGGCAGCAACCCAAGTACCAAGCTCACTGAGCCAATGTATAACGCCCTAACGGTAGAATTCGCGCAGGATAAACTGGCGAAACGCAGGAGCGATGAAGTTGCATTGCCAAAGGGGTCGTTGTTTGATAACCTGAAGAAGCCTAAGGAATCCCTTGAGTTACCTAAAAAGGATAAAAAGGAAGACGCCCATGTGCCGGTAATACAGGACACGCCTAAGCCTGTTGTACAGGCAAAAGCAGAGCCTGAAAAGCCTAAGGCTGAACCTGTAAAGGAAAATATTAGCGCACCGGTATTGCCGGCGCTGAAAGTGGTGCAACCAGCACCCCCTCCTCCCCCGCCTGTTGCTGTTGTAAAGGAAGAAGCGCCGAAGCCGGTTGCTCAGCCTGAAGCAGAGAAAAAGCAAGAGGAGCCGGTAGCAGCAGCAGCACCTAAGGTAGAGGCTAAACCAGAGCCTGAAATTGAAGAGCCAGAACATTTAGATATAAAAGCCCCTAAGATTGAAGGGCCAAATATATTAGGTAAAATAAACCTTGATGAAATGAACCTCGCCTCGCGCCCTAAAAAAGGTGCGCCGGTTAAGGCTAAAGAAGTTAAGGTTGCAGCGCCACCAGCAATAAAAGAAGAAAAGCCCGCTGCTGAAAAACCAGCCGCTGTAGAAGCACCTGCCCCAGCCCCCGTGGCTGAAGTAGTGCCGCAGCCGCCAGTTGCAGAAGCTCCGGCACCGGTAGTAGTACCTGATGCTGCGCCAGCCGACGCTGACGACAGCAATAAGCCAGAACATATAGAAATGCGAGCCCCAAGGCTGGAAGGCCCTAAGATCATTGGCCGCATTGAGTTGCCGGTAGCCCAACCGGGCGGAGGCAGCACAAGGCCTAGTGACAGGGAAAAACGCAAACGCAAACGCATACCCGTTGAAAAGCGCCCTGACGCATTTAAGCCGGGGCAGCCAGGCGGTGCGCCGGGCCAGGGCGGCCTTAACAGGGGCCCGGGTACAGGTGTTCCGGGCCAGGGTGGCCCTAACAGGGGCGGTGCCCCTGGCGACCGCAGGCCACAGCCAGGCGGTGGCGGCGTAGGCCGCCCGCAACCAGGTGGTGGTGGCGTAGGCCGCCCAAGTGGCAATGGACAGGGCAATAGCCGCCAGGGTGGTGGCCCGGGCAATAGGCCAGGTGGCCCATTCAGGCCAGGTGGTGGTGCACAGGGTGGCAACCGTAGGCCATTCTCTAACGAGCCGGTATCTCAGCAGCAGCAGGAAATTGACGCAAAAGCAATACAAGATAAAATACGTGAGACACAGGCTAAGTTAACCGGGTCTACCCGTAGCAAAAACCTTAAAGCCAAGTACCGCCGTAATAAGCGTGATGAAATGGCTGAAAAGAGAGCTGCTGCTGAAAATTCAGAACAAGGAAATACTATACAGGTTACCGAATTTATATCGGTAAGTGAGTTGGCTAGTTTGCTTAACGTAAGTTTCGCTGACGTTATCAGCAAGTGTATGAGCCTTGGTATAATGGTATCCATTAACCAACGTCTTGATGCTGAAGTTATTGAATTGGTTGCCAGTGAATTTAGCTATGAGGTGGAGTTCATTAACCTGGAACAAGGTGTGGAAGACGAAGAGGAAGAAACTGATTCGGCTGAAGACATGGAGCCACGTGCGCCTATTGTAACCATCATGGGCCACGTAGATCATGGTAAAACTTCATTGCTCGATTACATACGCAGTGCGAATGTGGTTGCCGGTGAAGCGGGTGGTATAACCCAACATATTGGTGCCTACAAGGTAACGACCTCAACAGGTAAAAACATTACCTTCCTCGATACTCCGGGCCACGAAGCGTTTACCGCGATGCGTGCACGTGGTGCCAAAGTAGCCGACGTTGCGGTAATTGTGGTAGCTGCCGATGATGCGATAATGCCTCAGACGAAAGAAGCAATATCACACGCACAGGCTGCTAACCTGCCTATGATTTTTGCGATTAACAAGATTGATAAAGTGGGCGCTAACTCCGAGAAGATTAAGGAGCAATTAGCTAACATGAATATATTGGTAGAAGACTGGGGCGGTAAATTCCAGTGCCAGGAAATTTCAGCCAAGAAGGGATTGAATATTGATGTTTTATTGGAGAAAATTGGCCTGGAAGCAGAATTGCTTGATTTGAAAGCTAACCCTGATCGTAATGGTTCGGGATCGGTTATCGAAGCATCTTTGGATAAAGGACGCGGTTTCCAGTCAACTATATTAGTACAAAATGGTACCCTTAACCAGGGCGACATGGTAGTATGTGGCCAGTATTTTGGTAAGATTAAAGCGATGTTCAACGAACGCGGTACCCGTGTTAAGAGTGCAGGGCCATCATCGCCGGTACAGGTACTTGGCCTGAATGGTGCGCCACAGGCCGGTGAGAAGTTCAGGGTATTTGAAGATGAAGACGAAGCAAAAGAAGTGGCTAACCACCGTTCACAGATTATGCGTGAGCAGGGCATCAGGGCACGTAAGCATATTACACTCGATGAAATTGGCCGTCGTTTGGCTTTGGGTAACTTTAAGGAATTGGCAGTTATCATTAAGGGTGACTTCGATGGTTCGGTAGAAGCATTAAGTGATTCATTGCAGAAACTGGCTATTGAAGAAGTTGCGATCAATGTGGTGCACAAGGGCGTGGGCCAGATTACAGAGAGCGACGTATTGCTGGCAACAGCTTCCGATGCGATCATCATTGGCTTCCAGGTTCGTCCGTCAATGCAGGCAGCTAAACTTGCAGAGCAGGAGAACATCGAGATCCGTACTTACTCCATCATCTACGATGCAATTGAAGAGATCAAGAGCGCAATGGAAGGCCTTCTGGAACCTAAGGTGGAAAAGAAAACAGTTTGTAACGTGGAAGTACGTGAAGTTTACAAGATTGGCGGCGTAGGTACAATTGCAGGTTGCTATGTACTGGATGGTAAGATAGCCCGTAACACCCGCATCAACCTGGTGCGCGATGGTATAGTGGTCTTCACCGGCGAACTGTCATCACTGAAACGCTTTAAGGACGATGTGAAGGAAGTAGCTACAGGCTATGAGTGCGGTATAATGGTGAAAAACTATGCAGATATACGTGTAGCCGACATCATAGAAGGCTTCGAAGAAGTAGAAGTTAAGCGTACATTATAATTCATTGAAAACATAAAAAATCCCGGTAGTTGATAACTGCCGGGATTTTTCTTTTGTAGCCTCACCCGTTATCCCGTGAAACAACAAATTCCGGCAAGTGCCTTTTTCACGCAAGGAGTGCAGAGGCTTCGCATAGAATGCGCAAAGGCCGCATGATGCATGCCTGCTTATAAAGTACAATCGGTGCAATTCAGGCCGCCATTCACAATTTACCATTCACAATTTACCATTAACAATTACCTTTATGGCATGAGGTTACGTTGGCGCCTGGCGCAATTTTTTGAGATAATCTGGTGGCGTTCTTACATGCGTGGTAAGGACAATGCCGATTATTTGCTGAAAAAGAAGCAATACTGGCAGATGCAGCTTAACGACTGCGCCGATGTATTCAGGATACAAAACAGCGATACCATACTAGATATGGGTTGTGGCCCTGCAGGCGTGTTCATTAACCTGCCCCATAACCCCATAACCGCAGTAGACCCACTGCTGGACAAATACGAAAACGACCTTTCCGTTTTTTCACCAGCCGATTACCCCAATGTCCGTTTCATCAAATCAACCATAGAAGCCTATCAGCCCGGTCAAAAGTTTGATTATGTGTTCTGCATGAACGCGATCAACCACGTAAGCGATATAGCCAAAGGTTTCGAAGTATTAGCCGCAGCCTGTGCACCCAACGGCAAAATGATAGTAAGCATAGATGCCCACAAGAACCCACTAATGAAAGCCATCTTCCGCATAGGCCCCGGCGATGTGTTGCACCCCCACCAATACAGCATGGAAGAATACACCAGCTTCCTGCACCAGGTAGGCTTCAAAGTCATAAAATCCATCAACTTGGAACCCGGGAAGGTATTTGATTTGGTTTTGCTGGTAGCGGAGAGAGGGTAACAAATTATCGTAAATAAAAAGATTGTTCGTGCGTTTAGATGTCCCACGCCTTTGAGGTGTGGGACATCTATTTTACAGATCAGCTACAATCAACTTTGCCATCCAGCGTATCTCTGCATAACACAAACCCATTGTCAAATCGCCTCATTGCCCAATTGTCAAATTACCACCTTAGCTTTGCAGCCAAAACAACAAACATCATGGTAGCATTTTTGGGAATGGGGTTATTAGGTTCAAACTTTGTGAAGGCGATGCTGAAGAAAGGCGGGCAGGTGAATGTATGGAACCGCACTGCCAGCAGGGCTAAGGCGTTGGAAGAATTTGGGGCAAAGGCTTTCGATAATGTGGCTGATGCCGTAAAGGGTGCAGAGCGCATACATATAGTGGTGAAAGACGACGCGGCTGTAAACGAAGTATTGGCTGCTGCCAGCGCAGGTTTTGCGCCGGGCGTTACCATTATTGACCACACTACAACATCGGCCGCGGGCGCTATAGAGCGCACCGAAAAATGGGCTGCACTGGGTTATACTTATTTACATGCACCGGTATTCATGGGCCCGCCTAATGCGCTGGAAAGCACCGGCACTATGCTGGTTTCGGGCAACCAGGAAGTTATAGCCAAATGGCAGCCTGAGCTTGAAAAAATGACAGGTAAGGTCATCAACTTTGGTACAAGGGTAGATAAGGCTGCGGGCATGAAGCTGGCTGGCAACCTGTTCCTCATAGGCATGACCGCAAGCGTAGCAGATACGTTGGCTTTAGTAAAAGCGCTGGACATCCCGGTAAGCGATGTGTCGGCATTATTCGATAGCTGGAACCCGGTAGCGATGCTGCCTGCCCGCATCAAAAAAATAACCAGCAACACGTTCGATCAGCCATCATGGGAATTGGCGATGTCCCGCAAA